>CAZGAM010000097.1:0-6465 GCA_964523685.1 uncultured Oscillospiraceae bacterium
TTAGATTCAGCTCAAAACCTGACATTGTCCCCAAATGCCACTGCAGCCGTTTGCCTGCTTCTTTGTTCTCTTCTGCCATATGTTTCCTCCTTTTTCAATATCTTAATATTATAAAGCAGCCAACATGATTTGGCAAGGCCCAATACAACGCATTCACACTGCTGAGTTCCTGGGCCTTTTTTAGGTTTTAAGGGTAATTGCCGATCGCCCGTTCCGTGCTGGGATTAAGGATCATGTTATCTCATGACGAGGTCATGCTGTTCGGGATTCGCTGAGAGCAGCTTCTTTTACCCAAAGAAGCAAAAGCTGGTATAAAACTGCCACGGATTCACAGCAAAAGCTTTTCTGCCGCATTTTCATAAGATCTTTCGGCTCGGAAACCCACCACCCTTCAGGAGGGTGGGAGGAGAGCCGCCTTTCTCAGCCCTGCGACTCAATATTGCGTCGGATAGATACCATGACACTTCCCCCATGCTGCAGGAACCCGTCCGACCCCAAATGTCCTTTTTTCAAAAGTGTTTGGATAGGAAGGGCCTGTACTGCTTCCACAGAGAACAGGTCGTCTGCTGTTTGATAGCGGCGACGAGGTCTGGTACCCTGTCGGTCGTATTGTAGCCCAACAGAAAGTGTATGGGATCTTTGTCAGTCTCCCTTGTGGTGACCTCATACCCCTTTGGGTTGGCTATGTCATGCATCTTTTGTTTCACGCTGTCTGGAACAGGAGCCTTTTGAACAGTTGCTTGCGGTATTTCGTAACCGGCACAATGGGTACCTTCCAGCGGTACTTGCGCCTGTTGCGATGAGGGGTACGAGTTTCCATAAGGTCTTGCTCTTCCCTTGACAATTCACTAATAATATTGTACAATATACACTAAAAAACGACAAGATGGTTGCGTGTTGCTGTTCCTTCCGGTACCGGCCAAAATTCAGATGGTCGCGCCTGATGCGGAGAAGGTTCTTCTCGACGGCACGCTCCATGCGCACCGGAATGCCTGCCGCTTTGAGACCCACAACCTCAAGCAGCTTGCATTGCATGGTGCCCTGGACCCCTTGATTCCGGAAAAGTTCGGCCCCAAGTCCCAGATGGCGCAATCCATCATCAGGACCGTCATAGCCCGCACCAGGGCGATCCTCGAGAGCCAGGCGAGTGGATCCAGCCGTCGTTCAAGGAGCCTTGGTACGACCTCGCTTGGAGCAGGGACTACTCCCTCCCAGAGGGCGGCTTCCCGCTCAACACCCTGGAGGGGCGGCGCAAGCTTGCCTGCTTCTCAGAGGGCATGAAAAAGTATTTTGACCATGACGCGTACCGGTTCGGCACCGCCAGGCTCATCAGCAGGCATGGCCAATACCCCATCCCCGTCACCTGCGAGGGGGAACAGTGCCCCGACGCCGAGGTCTGCCACGGGGTGGGCGCCGACCGGGGGATCCCCTTCCCCGTCGCCACGTAGGACAGCAAGCACAAATCCGGCTTCGTAAGCGGCAAACAAGAAGAAGCGGGCGTACTGCAAAAATCGGGAGCTTCAGCAAGACCCTACGCCGTCGCCAAGGCGAAGGCGCAAAGCCATCGGTCAGAAGGAAAACCGTTGGAGGCAGAATGGCAACCATGGTGTATCGAAGGCACCCGGGGAGGAGGACCCGGAGCACACGCTTTTCGTCCTTGCGGACTGAACCGGTATCCGCAGTGCGACGGAGAAGGTGCGCATCAAAGACCGTTATACGAGTGTAAGCCGGTCGTTTTACGACCTTGCGCAGAAGCGGACCGGGAAGGCGACCCAACACAGGGACAGGGGAATCAGGGTCAACCCCGCTACCACGAGCCGGTGCTGCCCAATAGGCGGGCACACAGAGAAGACGAACCGGGACAGAAAGAAGCACCTCTTTCCCTGTAAGAACTGGGGCTACCGATCCAACGACGACCGTATGGGAGCAGGGAATCTGTATCGCATGGGAATCAACCCTGATATAGTGACAGGCGAATAAATCTCTCCAGCAAGGGGTTTCAGTTCAATCGTCCCAGGATGGAACGCCCCTTTCGGCAATGCCTGTTGGGGTCCAAGGTCGGAGAGGAACGCCGTCAGGCGCAAGTCGTTCCTACGACTGGGCAGTACCAGGCCCATTTTCTTTACGGGACGGGTCGTTCGCCGAGAAGATCGTTGTGCATGCGGTGGTTTACGATGAAAAACAGGAACCGCAGGCAGGAGATCGAGATTGACTATTCTTTGTTGGCAAGGAAGACCTGCACGAATAAGGCAAGACCCATCCGGTGTCGGGTGACGCCGGATAGGGAACGGGAAAATTTTGGGGCTTCTGCTACTTCTTTCCCTCCCACAAACAAAAGGAGCGGGATCTTCCCCGAAGGAACCGGGGCTGTTTTTTGCGAGGGAGAGCCAGGGGAATAAGGAAAGAACTCTTCCTTTTTGGGACCCCCGCCGGGAACCGGGGCGGTGACTGTCGGAAAGCGGAGGACTTTCTGATGCCTTCGGACAGCTTGAAGATCCAGCCAGAGTTTTTTTGGTTTCACGGGGGTCCGGTGCCGAGAGGGAAAAGACCGGTACGAATCCCGACAGATCCTTTCGGATTTGCAGGGAAAAGCGGCAAAAGGAGCACAAACTTGCCCATCCCTGCGGGACAGCATTTTTCCAAAAGTCCGGTTTGAGAGACGGCGCAGGCGGTTTCCGGCCCACCGATATCCCGGCACAGGGGGAACGGCAGCAGACAGGAAGAACATTCCCTGCAGGCGGCACGGAGGGAATATGGCAGGAAAGAAACAGGAGAGGGAACGATGAGCGACTATTATAACGGATATAACGGAGGAGGCCCGGGAGAGGCGTCCCAGCACTATGAGAGCAGCAGCGGGGTCAGTGGAAGCACGGGCCAGTGTCCCCCCCGGCGCAGGAGGGAGAAGCAGAGCGTGACGGTGGGCGGCGTGGTGGTTCTGTGCCTTCTGTGCTCTATTCTGGCGGCGGCCCTCGGAGTGGGCGGCACCTGGTTCGTTCTGCGAAGCGGGGTCCTCTCGGAGAACGCGGCAGTGACGGAGGTGGAGACCGTTCCCACGGAAGCCCCCCAGACCGAATCGGCCGGGAAGGCCGAGGGGGCGCCGGCCGTTGTCCCCCCGTCAGCCGTATCCGATGTGGGGGAGCGCATATACGACCTGGCGAAGCAGCAGGTGGTGGGGATTACCACGGAGATTATCTACACCAATATATTCGGCCAGGTCAGTCCCGCCAGCGTTTCCGGTTCCGGCTTCATCATTCGGGAGGATGGGTATATCATCACGAACAACCATGTGATTGAAGAGGCCCGGAAGGGGGATTATGATATCTCGGTGCTGGCCTTCGACGGAACGGAATACGCCGCGCAGATTGTGGGGTATGATGAGGAAAACGATATCGCCGTTTTGAAAATCGACGCGGAAAACCTGACGCCCGTCACCATGGGCGGGGAAGAGGATATTGTGGTGGGCCGGGAGGTCTACCCGGTGGGAAACCCCCTGGGAGAGCTGAACTTTACCATGACGACCGGCATCATATCCGCCACCGACCGGGTCATTACCACAGAGAACGACAGCGATCCCATCAACATGTTCCAGATTGACGCCGCCGTCAACAACGGAAACTCCGGCGGCCCTGTCTACGATGGAGAAGGGCAGGTGATCGGAGTGGTGACGGCGAAAAAAAGCGACACGGGTGTAGAGGGACTGGGCTTTGCCATTCCCATAGAAGACGCCTACCATGTGGCTCTTCAGATTATCCAGTACGGGTATGTGAAGGACCGGGCTACCCTGGGGATCACGGGCAGCACCGTCACCAGCGCCATGGCGGAGAGGTACGGCATGGTGGTAGGAGCCTATGTCTCCACGGTAGAGGCGGACAGTCCCGCCGAGAAGGCGGGCATCCAGGCCAGAGATATCCTCACAGCACTGGATGACCGGGAGCTGACCAGTTATACCGATCTGACCACGGCGCTTCATGAATATCAGGTGGGCGATGTGGTGGAGATCACCGTATGGCGCGGCGGCAAGGTTCTGACCGTAGAGGCGGAGCTGGGGGAGAGCCAGCGCCCGGTGGAGACCATTACGGAGAAGGATCAGTACGGGTACGGGAGTATGGATGACTTCATCGAGCGGTTCTTCGGAGGTTTTGCCTTTTGACCGCGCCCGGATGATCTGCCAGCCGGAGAGAAAAAAGTCCGGGGAAAGAGCCGGATGACAGCGAACAGCAGCCCGGGAAGGCACCGCCTTCCCGGGATTTTCCGGACAGGTCCCCCTGTCCAAAAGGGGCTTGGTGGGCCCGGGGAAGGTGCCCTGTGCAGGGCCGCCCTTTCCCTCGAAGGCCTGGCCGGTGCCCTGTCCTCTCCGGCGGCAAGGCGGCCAAAGGGGAAACGGCGGGGCCCGGCCGGGGAGATACGGGCGCCTTCGGACAGCGAGAAAGCTATTCCGGTGTTGAAAAGACGGACGGGAAAGCGTATACTTTTAAAGAAACCGGAAAAAATATTTTTGACCTGTGCAATAAATGCCTTTCCTTGTGCATTACCAATAGTGACAGGAGATACGAAGCAATGAAACAGGGAGTGATAACGGAAACGGAATCCTCCTCCAGTGAGTACGGGGACCTGCAGGATCTGCTGGCCAAAACGGCCCAGGGAGATCATGAGGCCTTCAGCCAATTGTACACCGCGGCCCGCGGCGCGGTATACGCCATGGCTCTGTCCGTACTCAAAAATTCAGAGGACGCCTCGGATGTGACGCAGGAGACTTTTGTCAGAGTGTGGACATCTGCCGGGATGTACAGACCTACGGGTTCCCCCATGGCTTGGATGCTCACCATCGCCAGGAACCTGGCGCTTGGGAAGTACCGGCAGAGGAGCCGTACTGCGGAGTTGACGGAGGCGGAATGGGACGCCATTCCCGCCCAGTCAGATACCGCCACTGCCGAGGACCGGGCCGTGCTGCAGGCAGCCATGGCAGAGCTGAGCGATACGGAGCGGCAGATAGTTTTGCTCCATGCGGCCAGCGGCTTGAAACACCGGGAAATTGCCAGTCTTCTGGATATGCCCCTTGCGACTGTCCTGTCCAAGTACCACCGCACAATCAAAAAAATGAGAGCCAAACTGGAAGGAGATGACGTCCTGTGACCGATCAGGAGGTGGAACAGCGCCTGAAAAACGCGTTGGATCACGTCGCCCCCAACGATTTTGGGGATGTCCTCTCCCGTTGTGAGGCGGGGAAAGGAACTGTGATCAAGATGGAAAAAACAGCGACTGGCAAAACCTGGAAGCGTATGCTGATCGCAGCCTGCCTGGTGCTGGCGATTCTTGCCGGCGTGGGCGGTGCGTTTGCTTATAAACAGGCCCATACCGTGGCCTCGATTGTGAGTCTGGATGTGAACCCCAGCATAGAACTGACTGTAAATACCCGGGAGAAGGTTCTCTCCTGCCGGGGACTGAACGCGGATGCCGCCGTGGTTCTCATGGATATGGACGGCGGCCATGACCTGGAGGGGGCCAAACTGGATGTGGCGGTGAACGCCATTGTAGGTGCCCTGGTGCGGGGCGGCTATCTGGACAACCTGGATTCCGCCATCCTGATTTCGGTGGAGGATGACAACACCGACAGGGGGGCCCGCATTGAGCAGGAGCTGACCACGGCGGTGGACAGCACCCTGCAGAGCGCCTCCAGCCAGGCTACCGTGCTGAGCCAGAGCCTGGCGGCGGATAAGACCCTGGATACCCAGGCGCAGCAGAACAATATCTCCACGGGGAAAGCCTACCTGGTGGAGCAGGTGATGGCACTGAACGCTTCTCTCTCTTTTGATAAACTGGCGGCTCTGTCGGTGGAGGAACTGCGGGACATGATCCAGACCGGCGCGCCGGGGATGCCCATTGGCCGGGAGGCTGCCCTGCAGGCGGCTCTGATCCACGAGGGGATAACCAAAGAAGAGGCATCCTCTTTTGAGGTGGATCCGGAACTGGATGAGGCAGTACCTTATTATGATGTGGAACTGCTTGTCAAGGGAGCAGAGAAAGAATACCGCATTGGAGCGTATACCGCAGAGGTACTCACCGGCGCCTCTGATGGCAGACGGTCGACAGGTTCCGCGGCACAGAGGGAAACTTCTTCCAGCGGGAAGGACATCGGCGAGGCGGCGGCGAAAGTAGCGGCTCTAGGCGAGGCGGGGCTTACCGAGAGCCAGGTGAGCCGTCTGACGGTCAAGCGGGACTATGATGACGGGCAGCTGGAATACGAGGTAGAGTTCTGGACGGATACGACGGAATATGACTATACCATAGACGGAGCTACAGGCAAAGTGATCAGCTGGGATACGGAACCGGTGAGAGGGTCAGCCAGGTCCACAGGCGGGACCACGTCTAGCGGGTCTACTGCCCAGACAGGAACCGCTTCCTCTTCGGGAGACATCGGCGAGGCGGCGGCGAAAGTAGCGGCTCTAGGCGAGGCGGGGCTTACCG
>CAZGAM010000097.1:6565-8508 GCA_964523685.1 uncultured Oscillospiraceae bacterium
CGGGACTATGATGACGGGCAGCTGGAATACGAGGTAGAGTTCTGGACGGATACGATGGAATTTGACTATACCATAGACGGAGCTTCAGCCAGAGTGATCAGCATGGACTGGCAGCCCAGAGGGCCTGGTTCTTTTGCCCCCACAGCAGCACCGGCATCCACGCAGTCCGGCACCACATCGCGGCAGGGGAATAGCGGATTCTATGGTGACTGGGATGACGATGACGATTGGGACGACTACAACGATTACGATGATGACTGGGATGATCACGATGATGATTGGTTCGATGATTAGCCGTGAGCGGGAATGAGCTTGTTCCTGACCGGTTACCTAAATCACTCTGATCTGTGTAAGGTATACCCAGAGTATGCAATGCCGGGGGAGAGAAAGAGAGAAAACTTGGACCCTCTCACTCTCCTTCGGATGGCAGTTTGCCGGAGATAGCCCAATGTATCGCCATAAGAAAATCCAGAAGGGCGCAAAATTCTGCAGAAGGAACTTTAGCGCAATTCCAATCTGAAGGTACGAGTCGCATTTTGTAATAAGTTGTATAGGTTGTATGGAAAATACTGATATGACGCGCCACCAGTTATCTATGTAGAGTGTTATGATGTAGAGCCTGTTCGGAAAAGCAAATTGTTTTATCTGAACAGGCTATATTTTTGTGAAAATGGAGTGATTATGTAAAATTACTTGTGAAATTTTGCGGGATATCAGGATCAGTATGGCGTAGAAACAGTAACGCGTGCACCAGGAAGACAAGGTTTTAAGCACGCATAGCTCGGCAGGATGCACATATGTGCTCCAGACTGGCCAGTAGGGCCCGATTAAACTGGCCGGAGATTTGGCCTGCGATGCAACTGTTGGAGGAGCAGAGAACCGAAAAGCCCCATATTTTCCTACTCAGTTTGGAAAGATCCAGTCTCGCCAATCTCGCCCTTGTGCAGGGGTGCTCTTGCAAGAGGAGAAGTCAAAATAGAGAGTGAGGGAAACCCAAATAATTCGGGTTGTTTTACAGATGCAGGAAAGCTGCACCGCGGCAGAACCGTCTTGAACAGCAAAAACAAACCGCATTCAGCAGCTCCAGGGAGATTTGATTGTCAGCAGTCAGGGGAGGGCTCATCCCAGTGTAGTCGCAGTAATGTAATGGCGTGGGCGGTCTTCGGGTATGGTGTACAGATGGTATACGGTTTGCCATTTCCCATGTTTTTCTGGATACATGATTGCAGGGACCCGCTCCTGCTTAGATTGCAGGGACCCGCTCCTGCTTAGATTGCAGGGACCCGCTCCTGCTTATGTCATTTCTCCAGGCTGGCATGCTCACAGCTATTTTTCTACCTATTGGCGCGGAGGTGTAGGTTTTCCAGAGTGCCACCGGTTCTGCAGAGCCAATGAAAGGAATGTGACTGACAGGATACAGATTCTGGGATGAAGGGGAATCCGGTGCCCCAATTTTATGGGATTCTTGGAGACTTGGAGGAGAAACTGATGACAAGTTCCGAAACACTATATGTTGAGTAATTGATATATAGAATCAAAATATAGATACCATCGCAGAACACCAATGTTGTCAGATTGTAAATTTAATAATAAAATAAAACGGTATATGCTCAATTAACCATCCATTTTAAGTATAAGATTGAAGCGAACGAAGGTAAGTAGATATATTTTATGTAAAACAACTCAGAAGTTAGATATAATTACAGACAAGGTGATATGACGTCCTTTTGGGTTTAATTATCTTTGATGAATTCCACCAGTTTGGAAAGATCATCTGAAATAAGAAAGAGAAAGATATATTGAGTGTCAGAGCCAGAATACACTACATATGAAGAATTTTTCGTTAAAGATAGCGTGTATTTTTTTAACGCTTAGCGGTGAAGATTCAGCAATAGTTGATTAGAACGCTGTTTGCTATTACGAAGCCCCTCTTTTTGTGAGCC
>CAZGAM010000098.1:0-4203 GCA_964523685.1 uncultured Oscillospiraceae bacterium
TACCAGGAGCCACAGAAAAAGGCTAATCATGACTGTGACGGGGGCAGAGCAGTTCTAGATGCGTGTGGTCAATTTCGGCGAGCAGAAAAAAGGCAGCAGCGTCAGGAAGCTGCTGCCTGTGCACGGGTGCGCCTTCCTCTCCAAGAACCTTCCTGGCTGCACAGAGCTTCTTCTTTCTTCCGGTACTGTATGTGCCGTTTTGCATCCGTGCCTGCGGACAGGCCTGTCTTGTTCGGGGCACGGATTTTTTTGGCAGAAAATCTTCAAACTGAGTATTATCCCCCATTCCGGACCGACTCCTCTGAAGCAGAAGAGCGTTGCGCTGCTTTCGTTCTGTGCAGATGTCCCAAGCCAGGATATGGTTGTCATTCAGGCATCGGTATATGGAACATTCTCATCATTTTCTTAAAAGTATCCTGTCCGTCCAGGCAGGTATCCGTTAAATACCCTTTTTCCTGTTCCCATTCAGCGAGACCGCGGTAATAAAACATCTTTTTTGAGTCTTCTATGATAAACGGAACAATATTATGCCTCAGACACTCCTTAAAGGCGATCAGTCTTCCAACCCTCCCGTTGCCGTCCTGAAAGGGATGGATTGTTTCAAATTTATAGTGGAAACCAATGATGTCATTTACTGTTATATCCACCAATGCCTCATATTCCGAAAGCAGAAGTTTTATATGAGCGGGAACCTCTTTTGGACTTATGGTTTCTTTTCCGCCGACCGTGTTGGGTATTTTTTTCCAGTCTCCAACAGAAAACCAATCGAGCGTGGCATCCTTTGTTCCCTGCTTCAGGAGGCGGTGCAGCTGTTTTATATGCTCTTCTGAGAGAGACTCTTCTGCCTTGTCTATACAATAATCTATGGCACGGAAATGGTTCGTCGTTTCAATAATATCATCCACGGAAACACCTTCCGGCGCATCCAATGTGTTTGTTTCAAAAATCATTCTTGTCTGGTCTTCACTGAGTCTGCTGCCCTCGATATGGTTCGAGTTGTAGGTCATGCGAACCTGCAGCTCATGGTAAATACCCCCTGAAAGTCCTGCCTTTTTCTCATCACGCAGCCTTTGAAGCAGGGCATTGTCTGAAACCGTCTGGCAGAGCTCCGAAACGGGGCAGTTGAGAAAGTCCGCCATTTTCTGCATTACATGATCTGCAATTCTTTCTCCCCTGCCGATCTTGGCGATGGTTTTGGAGGAAATGCCGAGTTTTGATGTGAGTGCGGATTTTGTCAGCCCTTTTTCTGAGAGCCTTTGCAACAGCCCGCTGTAGGAAGTCATGAGATCACCTCCTGAAATCTTTACTTATTATAAAGCGAAACCGGGAAAAAGTAAAGATTAAAGCCGAAAAGGAGGCAAAAAGGAAAGAGGAAGATTTCTGACCTCTGCTGCCCGGGAGGAATTCTTCTTTGCCCTGGGCTGGGGCCGGAGCTTGGACTTGTCTGCCGGAACCACCCCGCTCCGACGTTGCCCCAAAACAGAGAATGGTCTCTGCAGGCTGTTCACACAGGGAGAAACCAGGCATGGACGCCGTCATTCATCATGGTGTGGGGCAGGTTTACACCGAAAATCACGATTCCACTACCGGGCAGCTGACTTCCGGACACCGGGGAGAGAAACCCCAGGCGGGAGGTGACGTTTCAGCCAGTTCTTGCGCAGGTAGTACACGATGAACATGGCTCCGGTGATGCCCCAGGTGACGGGATAGCTGGCGGCCACCATGGAAGGGGTTCGATGCAGCGGTACCACAACCCAGATCCAGACAAGGCGGAGGATGCAAACTCCGCAGATGGTGATCAACATGGGGATCAGGGCATCGCCGGCTCCCCGGGCGGCCCCGGAGAAGATTTCCACAAATACGTAGGAGATATAGGCCGGTGCCCAGACTTTTACGAATGTGGTACCCAAAGCCACTACTTCTTCATCTCCGGAGAAGATGCGCAGAATGGGTCCGGCAAAAAGAATTTCCAGGGTACTGAGTACCAGGATTGTCCCCGCTGTCATGGCGAGACATACGCGGGTGCCCTGCAGAACGCGGTCATACCGGGCGGCACCGAAGTTCTGTCCTACGAAGGTCGTAATGGAGATCCCGAAGGCACCCATGACCATCCAGATGAAGCCGTCGACCCGGCTTATGGCAGACCAGCTGGCAATGGCATTGGTACCGAACTGATTGACCGCTGCCTGGATGACCAGGTTGGATACCGAATACAGAACGGACTGTATGCCGGAGGGAATGCCCAGCTGCATAATCCGCCGAAGCATCCCTTTGTAGAAACGGATCTTTTTCAGCTGTACCCGGTACCCCTCCCGGGTGAGCATCAGCCGAAGCATGACGAGCAGGGCACTGACGCACTGGGCGATGACGGTGGCCAGAGCTACGCCGAAGACGTCCCAGTGAAAGGATACCACAAACAGCAGATCCAGTACAATATTCACAAGGCAGCAGACAATGAGGATATACAGCGGTCTGCGGGAATCGCCTATGGCCCGGAGAATCCCCGTGCCCACATTGTACAGCACGCAGGGAACCATACCCAGATAAAAGACGCAGATATAGGTCATGGCCTCATCCATGACCTCGGCAGAGACATCCAGCAGCTGCAGGGAAAGGCGGGCTGAGAGGAGGCCGATGATCATGATCACCACGCCCCCGCACAGCGCCAGCGCCATGGCTGTATGCACCGCCTTGGACAGGTCCTGGTCTTCCTTGGCCCCGTAAAAGTGGGATATGATGACCGAAGCGCCGCCCGACAGGCCAATGAAGAATCCCAGCCACAGATTGATGACATTGCCGGTGCTTCCCACGCCTGCCAGGGCCTGCTTGCCTACATACTGCCCGACGATAATGGTATCTACGGTATTGTAAAGCTGCTGGAAGAAGGATCCTATGAGGATGGGAAAGAAAAAGAACAGAAGCTGCTTCCAGATCACTCCGTCTACGATGTTGTTGACGCGCTTGGTTTCCACAGATAATGCCTCCAGGCCAGCGAATTTCTTCCCAAAGCAGGGAAGAAAAGGGAAAAGAGTATGAATTTCGGGTTGGAGCCGGACAGAGCGGCATTTCCGCCCTGCCCTATGGCTGCCGCACCATGCCTCGCTCCGCAGCCTGTACGACCCGGCGGGCAAGCACGGCGGTGGTGACGGATCCCAGCCCGCCGGGGACGGGCGCGAGGGCGGATCCATGACTGTATACTTCCTCATAGTCCACAGCGCCCTGCAGCGTCCGGGCAGTCTCGTCCTGATAAATGCCGGTGTGTATGACAAGGATCTGCCGGCTGTCTTCCCTGCCCGGCGTAGCCGGATCTGCAGATAGAACGGACGGGGCTGCACACCAGGGCAAACCGTCCCTTTTCGGGAAGAGTTTCCTATACGTCTCAATCGCTTCCCGGCTGCACCCAAGCACTGCCAGCGCTCTGGAAATACTTTCCGGATCCGGGGGAATACCCGGATAAACAGGAGAAAGGATACTTTGTAGAGAGGATTTTTCTGTCTCTCCAAGTCCCGCATCATAAGAGGGTCCGGACTGCGGCGATGACATGGAGAATGAGGCAGAAGTTGCCTTCCGGAAAATGGCGCAGGAGACAGTCCGAATGTCCTTGGAATGAGTAGCGTATAAACCGGCGCCAATCTCCCCATGCTTGCAGGACCTTCCGGGAGGATGAAAGCAGTTCGCTGCCGGGGAGACAGACTCTTTGCGGGAAACCATGCCGGAAACGGCCAGCTTCCGTGAACTTTCTTTTTCCGGACACTTCCGCGCCTTCCGGGGAAGAGGGCAGCTTTCCGGGACCCGGAAGCGCTTGTTCCGCTCTCCCGTCCTCTGTTTCGCCAGGCATTCCTGCAGCCGGGTGGGCAGAGGCTTTCTCTTTTTCTGCCCCCGCTTCCTTTTCTCCGGGGGCAGAACCTGCCTTTCCGGGCATGGCCCCGTCTCTTTGCCCGGGCCGGGGGAGCCCGGCCTTTTGCATGTACTTTTCAAACTCGGCAGGACCGTCTTTCCGGCGGAACTTGCGGTGGGTGCATTCCCCAGGACCATGCTCCGGGATGGCCCTCATCCGCCGCCCGGACATTTTTACCGGCTTTTAGGTATTCCTGCCGTATCGGGTGCAGCATTCGTATGGATACGTATAGATAGCAGTGGTCGTGGATGCACAGGTTTGGTTTTTGCAAATTGACGGAATCCGGCCTCTCCGCGGCCATATCA
>CAZGAM010000098.1:4303-8355 GCA_964523685.1 uncultured Oscillospiraceae bacterium
GCACAGGTTTGGTTTTTGCAAATTGACGGAATCCGGCCTCTCCGCGGCCATATCACGCCTCCTGTCAGAATGGGAGAACACCCTGTCTTCTGCCCTGGCCCGTTTGCTTATTTGATGGAGCTGGTATTGCGCAGCGTCACGTCATGATAGCCGCCTTCCACAATGCTTGTCTCCGACACCAGTGTCAGCTTGGCATCCCTCTGAAGGTCAGCAATGGTAGTTACACCGCAGTTGCACATGGTAGATTTGATTTTATACAGAGTTTTCTGCACGTTTTCATGCAGCCCGCCGGCATAAGTTACATAACTGTCGACGCCTTCTTCAAAAGCGAGATTCTCCGATCCGCCCAGATCGTAACGCTGCCAATTCCGGGCCCGGTTGGAGCCCTCGCCCCAGTACTCCTTGACGATGGTGCCATTGATGTTCAGTTTGGGCGTGGGACTTTCATCAAAACGGGCAAAATATCGACCCAGCATCACAAAATCCGCCCCCATGGCCAGAGCCAGCGTGATGTGGTGATCGTGGACGATGCCTCCATCGGAGCAGATGGGCACATAGATACCGCTCTTTGCGTAGTATTCATCCCGTGCCTTTGCGACCTCGATGAGAGCGGTTGCCTGACCCCGACCGATGCCCTTGGTCTCCCGGGTGATGCAGATCGACCCTCCACCGATGCCTACCTTCACAAAGTCAGCCCCGGCTTCTGCGAGAAAGCGAAAGCCCGCCTCATCTACCACGTTGCCTGCTCCCACCTGGATGGTATCACCATAGTGCCCCCGGATCCAGGAGATCGTATTCTTCTGCCAGATGGAGTGGCCTTCCGAGGAGTCAATGCAAAGCACATCCGCCCCAGCCTCAACCAGAGCCGGAACCCTCTGTTCATAATCCCGGGAGTTAATACCCGCACCCACCATCAGACGCTTTTTCGCATCCAGCATCTCATCCGGGTTCTCCTTATGGCTGGCGTAATCCTTGCGGAAGACAAAGTATTCCAGTCCTCCTGACGCGGATACAATAGGCAGGGAATTGAGCTTGTGGTCCCAGATAATGTCGTTGGCCTCCTTGAGGCTGGTCCCTTCCGGGGCGGTGACCAGTTTTTCCAGGGGAGTCATAAAGTTCCGGACCCGTTCGGAGCGGTCCATCCGGCTGACCCGGTAGTCGCGGCTGGTGACAATGCCCAGAAGCTTTCCGTGGGCCGTCCCGTCTTCCGTGACGGCTACGGTGGAAAAGCCGTTTTTTGCCTTCAGATCAAGAATGTCCCCTAAAGTGGCCTCTGGCGTTACATTGGAGGCACTGACGACAAAGCCGGATTTGTGATTTTTTACCCGGGCGACCATGGCTGCCTCCTCTTCTATGGGCTGGGAACCATAGATAAAGGCAAGTCCGCCTTCCCTGGCCAGCGCAATTGCCAGAGTATCATTGGAAACCGACTGCATGATAGCGGAAACCATGGGGATAGAGAGGCGGATCGCAGGCTCCTCCCCCCGTCGATAACGAACCAAAGGCGTTTTCAGACTGATGTTATCCGGTACACACTGCTCCGAGGTATAACCGGGGATCAGAAGATATTCGTTGAATGTGTGAGACGGCTCACTGTAATAATATGCCATGATGGATCCTCTCCTTTCAAGTTCCTTGGAAGTAGCGAACCGCTGAGCGGAACATGCCCATATCATACACCCCCGGGACATTTGTATAAAGGCCTTCCCCGACCCGTTCGGAATGGCCCATTTTTCCGAACACACGCCCGTCCGGCGAGGTGAGTCCCTCTACCGCCATGACGGAGCCGTTGGGGTTGAAGCGCACGTCCATGGTGGGCCGGCCCTGCAGGTCCACGTACTGGGCGGCGATCTGGCCGTGCTCTGCCAGTTTTTGGATCAGCTCTTCGGAGGCGAAAAATCTTCCCTCCCCGTGGGAGACAGGTACGGTGTAGATCTCGCCGGGCCGCACGGCGGCCAGCCAGGGGCTGCGGTTGGAGGCAATGCGGATGCGCACCAGCCGTGATTGGTGCCGTCCGATCCGGTTGAAGGTCAGGGTCGGGCTGTTTGCATCCGGATCGAGTATTTTCCCATAGGGTACAAGACCCAATTTCACCAGCGCCTGGAAGCCGTTGCATACACCGGCCATCAGACCGCCGCGTTGGTCCAGAAGATCTTCTACCTGCGCGCGGACCGGGTTACTGCGGAAAAAGGCGGTGATAAACTTGGCGGAGCCATCCGGCTCATCTCCGCCGGAAAATCCACCGGGCAGAAATACCATCTGGGCGGAAGCCATCGCCTGAGCGAACTGTTCTACGGATCTGGCAATATGGTCCGCGGTCAGGTTGGACACGATGAAAATCCGTGCATCCGCCCCCGCGTCGGAAAAAGCGCGGGCTGTGTCGTACTCGCAGTTGGTGCCGGGAAACACAGGAATCAGTACCGCCGGTTTGGCACACAGTACCGCCGGAGCCGGCCGCTCTTCCGCCGGGGCCGAGGTAAAGACCGGTACAGATTCTTCCTCCATGGGAATATGGCAGGGATAGACCGGTTCCAAGGTGTCTTCATAGGCTTCCTGCAGCTCTGTCAGAGATACCCTCTCTCCGCGCCAGGTAAGTTCATACGTCTCCATCGTCTCGCCCAGGACCAGACCCTCCTCCTGGCTGCCCTCTGCCAGCTCAAGCACAAAGCAGCCGTAGGCATAGCGGAAAAGGTCCTCCAGATCCAGCTCGTCGGAGAAGACAAAGCCCAGTCTATTTCCCAGGCACATCTTCAGCACCGCCTCCGCCGCGCCACCGGGGCCCGGCGTATATACCGCCAGAGCCCTGCCTGTGGAGGTGAGGGCGTGGACCCGGTTAAACAGTACCCGGAGGCTGTCCGCAGCGGGCAGGCCCTGCTCCTCTGTCTCCGGTTTGAGCAGCAGTACCGTGTGACCGGCCGCCTTGAACTCGTTGGAGACAATCTCCCCGGTGCGGGCGGTGGTGACGGCAAAACTCACCAGGGTGGGCGGCACGGTCAGATTCTCAAAGGTGCCGGACATGGAGTCCTTTCCCCCGATGGCCGCCGTCCCCAGGCCGATCTGGGCCTGGAAGGCACCCAGCAGCGCGGCCAGGGGATCGCCCCAGCGCTGCGGGTCCTTTCCCGGTTTGGCAAAATACTCCTGGAAGCTGAGATATACCTCTTCCGAGGACGCGCCTGCCGCGATCAGCTTGCAGACGGACTCCACTACCGCCAGGTAGGCGCCGTGATAGGGGCTCTTTTCGCTGATGGCCGGGTTGAAGCCCCAGCTCATGACGGAGCAGTCGTCCGTATGGCCTTTCTCCACGCTGATCTTCTGCACCATTGCCTGAATGGGTGTCAGCTGTTCCTTCCCTCCGAAGGGCATGAGGACGGTGCCCGCCCCTATGGTGGAGTCAAACCGCTCCGCAAGGCCCTGCCGGGAACAGACGGCCAGATCGCCTGCCAGACGCTGAAAGCCCCAGGAGAAATCTGCGGGAATTTCCTTCCCCCAGGGTTGCGCCTTCCGGGTATGGACGCAGGTGTGCTTTTCCGCCCCGTTGGTATCCAGAAAGGCCCGGGCCAGGTCCACAATCACCTGACCGTTCCAGCGCATGGTCAACCGCGGAGCTTCCTTCACCGTGGCGATGACCGTGGCCTCCAGGTTTTCCTCATCCGCCAGGGCGCAGAAGGCGGCGGCATCTTCCGGGGCCGTGACCACGGCCATGCGCTCCTGGCTCTCGGAAATGGCCAGTTCTGTGCCGTCCAGACCGTCGTATTTGCGCTTTACCCTGTCCAGATCAATATCCAGTCCGGGTGCCAGTTCTCCTACCGCTACCGCGACCCCGCCGGCGCCAAAATCATTGCAGCGCTTGATGAGGTGGTCGGCGTCCGGATTGCGGAACAGCCTCTGCAGCTTCCGCTCTTCCGGGGCATTTCCCTTCTGCACCTCAGCTCCGCAGCTCTCCAGGGAGCGCACATTGTGTGCCTTGGAGGAGCCGGTGGCTCCCCCGATGCCGTCCCGGCCGGTGCGGCCGCCCAGCAGAATGACTACATCCCCCGGTTTCGGCCGTTCCC
>CAZGAM010000099.1:0-8338 GCA_964523685.1 uncultured Oscillospiraceae bacterium
TCGCACTTCCGGACAGTCACAAGCTCCGAGGTCTATACCTCGTGAGTAGTTGACGCAATCAAGTAGAACGTTGGTACCTAGTGTCAACGCTGAACCACCAGCAGGATTGGTGGTTCGTGACTTTGACGCTTATTTCCTGCACTTGTGAATCACTGCTCTCCGTCCTCTTCAGGCGGTGTCGCCTGCCCATCCGAAGGTACCGGTGAGACTGTTTCCGTTGGTTTCGGTTCAGCTGTTTCCGTTGATTCCGGTTCAGCTGTTTCCGTTGATTCTGGCTCAGCTGTTTCCGTTGATTCTGGCTCAGCTGTTTCCGTCGCCTCGGGAGCCGTCGTTGTCCCCTCACCACCCGTATGGTCTGGGCTCTGCTGTCCGGGTGTTTCTGTAGGTGCAGAGGATGCCGACAGAGGAATCGTGTTGCTGTATGTAACTCCATTATACGTCACAGAGACCAGATAACCTGTCAAATTCCCATTATCATCATACTGTTCCAACCAGGTAGTGGGCAGGCCAATCTTCTCTCCATTTTCCTCTACGTAGGCCAAACCCCCCGGCTCTGTGGGCCAGGTAATAGTGGGGAGCAGGTCCTCTTCGCCAGGCGCAACCTCATAGTCATCCCCAGGGAATATATACTGCTCATTTGTATGGTCTCGAGGCTGTTTGAACATGTCCATAGCCTCCGTGCCATTGTTTTGCCGATATGACCAGTCCAACAGGGCATCATAGAGATATTCACTGCCGTCTTCCCCATCAATCATAACCCAGGCGTGCAGCGTATTTTGCGTTCCGACACCTCCGCATACAGGATATGCCTGAAACCCCAGACGTCTGGCAAGCTGGAGAAAAGCGCCTGCCCAGGAAAAACAGTCACCCTCTTTTTCCTTCAGCAGCCCTTTTGCCGCAGAAGCAGCCCAATTGGTAGACCCCCTGGGCCAGCCGCTGTCGCTACGGGATACACTGCTGTAGTCGCCGTAGACAAGCAAATCATATGCCTGCCGCAACTTCTCCTCGCTGAGGAGGCTGGAAGTCTGACCCTGGATGATATCGCTCAGCGCCGCATTGACATAGCCGTCCAAGTCCGTATCGCCACTGGTATATCGGCCGTTTTCTCCAAAATAAAGATAGCCCAACTCGAAGCTTGTCACAAAGGGACCATCTTCCTTTTCCACATAGAACATGGAGCTATCCAGTTCCTGCAGACCAGGCTGAAAGCGCTGGAAGAAAAATCCCTTCTCCGGCACATAGTAAAGTCCATCTGTGGGAAGGCCATCCGCAATGACATGAAACCCTTTTTCATAGCTGTCCAGCGCCATGGTATCCGGATTGACATGGGCCATTTGCTCATCGATGAATACCAAGCCCGGCTGAATGTTCTCCTCTTCACCCAGCACATACGACAACAGCGCATTGCGATACGACGCATCGATAATATAATAGTAGGCCCAGTGCCTGGTCGAGACGTCTGCATAGGGAGATTCCCTGCACGCCAGATCAATTCCCTCTTTATTTGGTTCTCTGCCGCAGACCCGGGATATCATGACAACGGCTTCCGCTCTTGTCACAGGGTAATCTGTGTAAAACTGGCCGTCCTCCATTCCGAAAATCCACCCCTCCGAAGCGGCAAATGCGACAGCTTCCCGCGACCAGTGATCCTGCGGCACATCGGGGAAGGATGTCTCTGTAAGCTCACTGCCGCCTGCGAGCCGGCACAACGCTGTCAGAAGCTCTCCCCTTGTCATCTCCTGATCCGGACGAAATGTCCCGTCCCCATATCCATGCAGGATCCGGAAAGCAGCCAGCTTCTGCACACTTTCATAGCAGGGACTGCTCTCGGGTACATCGGAGAAGAGAACCTCTTCTGCCGCCGGAAATGTTTGGGTTGGATCCAACAGTGCAGCCAGCATCTGCGCCGCCTGTCCCCTTCTGACCAGTTCGTCCGGCAGGAACTGGTCCCCTTCGACGGGGAAATACTGCGGCTGCCCTGTCCGGAAAAAAATCGGTTGTCCGGCATAAAAGGACATGTCCCGAGTTATTGCCAGGCTCGCCGGCTCCACCGCAAACCCATTTTCATTTCGCCAGCTGTATCCTTCCGGGATGGCGGATGCCGCTCCGCCCTCCGGCACCTTCTCCTGATTGAGGACCTGCCCGTCCAGATAGTAGGTGATTGTGTACCCTTTTTCAGGGGGTACGCTCTCCGCCGGACCATCCGCTGTTGTCCTGCCCCGCAGAATGCAGGAAGCAAAAAGAAACAGCACAAGGGCGGTCAATGCTGAAATCAATGCTGTATTTCTTCTCATAAAAGCCTCTGTACGATCCGCATACAATTTCTGTTTGTCTCTGTTTGTGAGAGCAGTATACCACATTCGACCCAAATGCGCTATAGGTTTTTCGTGTATTCAGGGAAATTTACCCCCGCTGTTGCGGATTTTCCAAATTTTCGCCCTCTCCCCCTCTCCCCCTCTTCCGACACTCTTTCGGGAAAATCATTTTTCTCTTTTCAACAGGGAAACAACGTGCTATACTGTACTTGCCTTTCCTCATGTCTCGGGGTGAGCAGATGCTTTTTTGAGGAGAGCCTGTTCCCCTCTCCCCCCGAAAGGCCGCTTGGCCGCCCTGGTCATGATCACGGCAAATAGCAAATATGTCTTGTTACCTGTTTCTTCCCATAAAGGAACTAACAATCATTTTTTTGAGAAAGGATTTCCAATGACCAGGATCGACATTTTTTCCGGCTTTCTCGGGGCCGGCAAGACCACACTCATTAAAAAGCTTCTGGCAGACGGCTATGCAGGCGAGAAGCTGGTGCTCATAGAAAACGAATTCGGGGAAATTGGCATTGACGGCGGTTTTCTCCGGGATGCCGGGATTGTCGTCAATGAAATGGAGTCAGGATGCATATGCTGCAGCCTCACCGGTGACTTTCGAAAAGCTCTGCGCATGGTAGCTGAACAGTACCAGCCCGACCGCATTCTTATAGAACCCTCCGGGGTAGGCAAACTCTCCGAAATTGTAGCTGCCGTCCGGCAGGCGGGAGATGATTTCATCCTCGGCGGCCTCACCACGGTAGTAGACGCAAATAAAGCCAAGCTGTACATCAAAAATTTTGGCGAATTTTTCAACAATCAGGTTCAGTCCGCCAACTGCCTCGTCCTTAGCCGCACCGGGGGCATGAGCCAAGAGAAAATAGCGCAGGCTGAAGCTCTGCTTCGGGAAAAGAATCCGGAAGCCGTGATTGTCTCCACAGACTGGGATCAGATTTCCGGCCGCCAGATTCTTGATGCGATAGAGAAGAAGCATTCCCTTACCTCCGACCTGCAGGCCCTTCTGGAAGAACATATGCGGGAAGAGGCAGAGGAAGAAGACGAGGAAGACGAAGGCAGCTGCCACGACCACGACCATAAGGATGAGGAGCACCATCATGACCATGACCATGACCACGATCATGAGGAAGAAGGACATGGGCACCACCACCATCATCACCATCACCACGGCCATGATGAACACGACGCAGATGAGGTATTCCAAAGCTGGGGAGCTGAGTCCTCCAAAAAATATTCTGCGGCTGACATAGACAATATTCTGAGTCATCTGGACCAGACTGATACCTATGGGTTTATCGTCCGGGCCAAAGGGTATGTCCCCTCCCCGGAGGGAGCATGGGTATACTTTGATTACACGCCGGGCGAGAAGAATATACGTACAGGCCCTGCCGATGTGGCTGGTAGGGTATGCGTGATAGGGGCCAACCTGCAGGAAGAGGCTGTGAAGGAGCTGTTTGGACTGTGAAGCAGATCCCTGTCTATCTTTTTACCGGATTTTTAGAGGCTGGCAAAACAACCTTTATACAGGAAACCCTGGAGGACAGCCGCTTCAATGAAGGGGAACGGACGCTGCTTCTGATGTGCGAGGATGGAGAGGTTGAGTACGATCCCAGCCGTTTCTCCGGGCCGAACGTCTTTATCCACCAGGTGGAGCAGGAAGAAGATCTCAAAACAGAAGTTCTATCCTCGGCATTGGAAACCTGCAGAGCCGAACGGGTCATCGTGGAATATAACGGCATGTGGATGCTGGACAACCTGTTTTTCAACATGCCCCAAAACTGGGTCGTGGTTCAGGAATACCTCTTCTTTGAGGCTGGCACTTTTCTCCCCTACAATGCCAACATGCGCCAACTGGTATATGATAAGCTGAAAAGCTGTGAGCTGGTGGTGCTGAACCGCAGCAAAGAAGATATAGCCCGGGACGAGGTGCATAAAATCGTCCGCGCTGCCAACCGCCGATGCGATATCTGCTATGAGTACCCCGACGGGACAACTGAATATGATGATATAGAGGATCCTCTCCCCTTTGACCTGGATGCGCCGGTCGTGGATATAAATGATGAGGATTATGCCCTGTTTTACATGGATATGTCGGAAGATATGGCAAAATACGAAGGAAAAACCCTGCGCTACAAGGCCATGGTGGTGAAAAGCCCCCGCCTGGCAGGGGATACTTTCGTGTTCGGCAGACGGATCATGACCTGCTGTGCCAACGATATCCAGTTCGCCGGTCTCGTATGCCGCTGGCCGAATGCCGTTTCCCTGGAAAAGGGACAGTGGCTCACAGTCACGGCCAGTGTGGAGATCAAATGGCATTTGGGCTATGGCAGAAAGGGACCGGTCCTCACCGTTTCTGAGGTTGTCCCCTCCGCCCCTCCTGAACAGCCTATTGCCACCTTTTACTGAGTTTTCCGCCAGCAGAGGATTTCCATTCTCTGCTGGTTTTCCTGTTTCTCCCCTCCGCAGAATGCCGGGGAGCAGACTGACGCGCTCAATCCCGCAAAATTCCCCGTACGCAAGCAGGTTCCCTGCCTGTGAATCCATTGTCCCAAGGAGCTTTCCATGGCCAGAAGGATGTATGAAAGTCAATATGAAAAAATGACCTGCCAGCCCATTCCCTCTCTGATTCTGGAGCTGGGAATTCCTACCACTGTCAGCATGCTGATCACCAATCTCTATAATGTGGTGGATACCTGGTTCGTAGGACAGATTGGAACCAGCGCCTCCGGAGCGACCGGTGTTGTTTTTGGTATGATGGCGATTCTGCAGGCGGTTGGCTTTATGTTTGGGCACGGTTCCGGAAGCAATATTTCCCGCCTTTTGGGGGCCAGACATATCCAACGGGCCAGGCAGTTTTCCTCTACTGCCTTTTTTATATCTCTTCTGTGTGGTGTTTTCATGCTGGGGGCGGGACTTTGTTTTCTCACTCCCCTGTGCCGTCTTTTGGGCTCTACCGATACCATTTTGCCCTATGCCCGAATCTATGCGGCGTATATTCTTCTGGCAGCCCCCGCCATGGTCACCAGCTGTGTCATGAACAACATTCTCCGCTACGAAGGCCATGCTGCCTTTGCCATGGTGGGGCTGGTGAGCGGCGGCCTTCTCAATATCGCAGGGGATGCGCTGCTGATGAAAGTTTGTCATATGGGTATTGCCGGTGCCGGCCTGTCCACCATGATCAGCCAATATGTAGGCGCCTGCATTCTGCTCTCTATGTTCCTTCGTGGAAAAACGCAAACCGTTTTTTCCCTGGCTTATCTGCCCTTCCGCCGTCCCCCGGAGGACCGGACCGATGGAGAGAGTCTGCCGAAACCGGGGGCGAAACTCTTCTTCCAGACGGTTGGCAGCATTCTTCTCACCGGACTTCCCAGTCTGGTGCGCCAGGGTCTGAGCAGTGTCAGCACCATGGTACTCAACCAGACCGCCAAAGTGTTTGGAGATGCTGCGATCTCTGCCATGAGTATTGTATCCCGCGTCTGCAATCTGCTGTTCTGCGTTGGCCTTGGCATAGGACAGGGTTTCCAGCCGGTATCCGGCTATAATTACGGAGCCAAACTCTATTCCCGCGTGCGGGGCGGTTTTTTCTTTACCCTTGGTTTCGGCACCGCCCTGATCTCCTTGTTCTCGTTGGCCGGATGGCTCTTTGCCCCGGACATCTCCGCTTTTATGCGAGATGATCCGGCGGTCATAGCCATAGCGGTTCCAGCCATGCGTGCGCAGTGTATTGCACTGCTGTTCATGCCCTTATCTGTCTGTGCCAACATGCTTTTCCAGAGTATCGGTTTTTCCTGGCGCGCCACTTTTTTGTCTTCCCTGCGCAGCGGTGCCTGTTTCATCCCGCTTGTACTGATTCTCTCGAGAACCTGGGGACTGGCGGGAATCCAGTTTTCGCAGCCGCTGGCTGATGTGTTGTCAGGCCTTCTCTCTCTGCCGCTGCTTATTCATTTTTTTCAACGTCTGCCAGCCCAGGATCATCCGGAAAGCGTCTCTGCGTGATCCCGGGCACTCTGCCTCCAAGTCCACCTGCTCTGCAATTCTCCGCACTGGATCAGACCCGGCAGCCTTCCCTGCCCAAGAGAGTACAATTCACATTTTGGTAAAAAAAAGTTCAAGGCCTCTTCACCATCTTATCCGTGATTTTGTCTATAATGGGAGCCGTCAAAAGCAGGAAACCCTGCTATACAGAAAGGAGAGAAACTTTTATGAAAAACACCTGTACCCATACCGCTTTTGTGAATACCCATCCCGGTTCCACCACTCGCCGCTGGATGGCTTTGATACTTTGTCTGACACTTCTTTTTGGCACCCTCGCCGCAGTTCCAGCCGCAGCCAGTTCTGAGCCGGCTTCCGAACCATCGGACCAGACAGTTCGGGAGCCCCTGTCCGCTGCCGATATCTATGAAAAAACCGTCAACTCCATGGTAGGTGTCAACGGCACCACAACCGTGAACTATTGGGGATATGAAACAGCGGCAGCCGTCTCCGGGTCCGGTTTCATCCTCACCGAAGACGGATATATTCTCACAAACCAGCATGTGATTGACAGCACAGAAGCCATCACCGTCACGCTCTATAACGGTGACAGTTATGACGCAGAGCTCATTGGGTACGATGAGACCAACGATATAGCCATTCTCAAAGTAGATGCCAGCGGTCTCGTTCCCGTAACGATTGGCGATTCCAATGATCTGCGTGTGGGAGATGAAGTTCTCGCCATCGGCAACCCTCTGGGTGAGCTGACTTTCTCCCTAACCGGCGGCCGAATCAGCGCGCTGAACCGGGAGGTCACAACTTCCAATGGCGTACGTATGAATTTGATCCAAACAGACTGTGCCATCAACTCAGGAAACTCCGGCGGCGCCCTTTTTAATATGTATGGGGAAGTGATCGGCATCACCAACGGCAAATATTCCGGAAACGGCATGAGCACCAGTATTGATAACCTGGGATTCGCCATCCCCATCAGCAATGTGATACATATTGTCTACAGTATCATTGACGACGGCGTGATCTCCAAACCCTATATTGGCGTTTCCATAGCCGATGTGGAAGAAGAAGCCCTTTCTTATGGACTTCCGAGCGGCGCTTCTATTAAAGAAGTAGTGGAAGACGGACCTGCCGATAAAGCCGGTTTAAAGGTAAACGATATTATTACTGCCATCAACGGCACCGAAGTGAAAGGACGCCGTGATGTTTCCAGCATGGTAACCGCGTCCGCTCCCGGCGATATTCTGACGATTACCGTCTACCGCCAGGGTGAATCGATGGATATTGATGTGGAAGTAGAGGAAAATACCCAGTCTGCCCTGCCGGAGGAAGATCCCGCCGCAGAAGACCAATCTGGCAATAACAGCTCGGACGACCCGTTAGATGTGCCGCCGGAGGGGCAGGAGAATGACCAGGGTGGCGATTCCAGCCTTCCGGATGATATGCTGGATCTGTTTGATGAATTCATGCGCAGATACGGCGGCCGTGGGGCCTGAGTGACAACCCGCCTGTCCATAGCTTCTGCTTTTCCTGCAGACATGACTCCATACGATTTTCTTCCCGCACGGCTGCCAGTGCTGCCGTGCGGACTTTTTTCGGGAAGCTCGGTACAGCCATTCAACGCCAACGCCGGGTGGGCCCGTCTATCTGGGAGAAAGAAACACCCGTGGGCTGCCACCCTCCACCATGAATGAAAAGCCATGGGCGGGGCATTTTCAGAGTAATAGCCGGCAGCAGCGGCAAAAAGTATTTCTGGCTGTCCGCTTGCGAAGGTGCCTTCTTCACCGGAATGCTTTCCTGAATAGACCCCGCCATGTGGTGGCCCGCCTTCCCAATCATGCCGCAGCCTGCACACAGGCTGCGAACAGAACCTCCTCTCTATGCAGGGCTGACCTCGGCCGTCACATGGATCCCTGCCCGGGACACGAAAGCCACCAAACGGCTGCCTCCAGGCGCTCCCTGAAAATGGACCCACGGCCCCGTCAGGAAATCGGAGAGGAATTGGGCCTTGCCAAATCAGGCTGCCTGACTTA
>CAZGAM010000100.1:0-8291 GCA_964523685.1 uncultured Oscillospiraceae bacterium
TGTTTTTCCGGAAATCCGGGT
Organism: uncultured Oscillospiraceae bacterium; assembly: GCA_964523685.1. Taxonomy (GTDB): domain Bacteria; phylum Bacillota; class Clostridia; order Oscillospirales; family Oscillospiraceae; genus CAJOIG01. Next base: position 22 of record CAZGAM010000100.1, read on the forward strand.
CCATAAACGGCTTGATGTCCCGGGCAGTGCCCCAGCGGGCGGAGCCGTACTCGACCCCTTTCCGGAACTTTTTATTGTTCTGGCCCATGATCCCCACCAGCGCCTTCAGAAACAGGGCAAAGCACAGCCCGGTCAGAAGGTCCCCGGGCCGGAAACTGGGCAGCCAGGACCGGAAGGCGGCGTGCATGCCGTCCAGCAGGTGCAGCGTCTTCTCTGCCATGGTCGTCCCCGCCGACAGGCGCCACACCTGCCCCAGTTTGGTGCCGAACAGGCCGAAGAGCACGTAGGGGAACTGGAGGATCAGAACCCTTTTCCAGTCCTTCTTCACCGCTCCCGCTCCATCCTGGCCTCCCGGGCCTTCTCGATTTCCGGTACGCTGATCTTCTTCAGCTTCTCCAGCACAGAGGGTTTGGATGCCTGTCTGACCTTTTGGTTGGTATAGGCCTGGAACACCGCCGTCAGGGCGCCGGCATCCCGGGCCTGAAAGAAAATCCTGTACTGGGGCGGGGACAGGCCCTCCACCTTCTGCACCGCGTACTGCACGCCGTACTTTCTGGCCAGCCGGTCAAACTGCCTCAGATCCGGATCGCGCATCTCCTCCTGGGCCAGCGGCTGGCCCTGCTGGATCAGGGCCCGCACAGACTGCCTGCCTTTGCGCACAACCGGATCGTTCTCTGCCGCCCGGCGGTGTGCCAGGTACCGCTCAATCGCCCGCATCATGGTTCTGCCGGTGAAACGGGTACAGCCGACAAGAAGTGTCAGCGTTCGGTTTTCTACCTCTTCCTGCATAGTCTGCCCTCCTTCTTTTTGTCCTGCTCCATTTCAAAGGACCAGATTCCGCCTTTTTGCGAAACTGGCAATTTCTGTTCTTCTGCTCCGGGTTCCCGGCTGCCTGTCCCTGGCCGGGTGCCAGGGTCCGGGGAAGGACCTGAAAGGGACCCTCCGTGCCGGATCCTTCGAGCAGAAAGAATATTCCTGAAAATTCCCCCATCTGAAGACCGGGAAATTCCCCAGGACAAAATCTTTTGTTCTGCCAAAGCAGGCCCCGTTGTGTTTCTCCGGCCCGCGGCAGAGAAAAACGACCCGTCCCCGGAGCCAAAAAGGGAAAAAGTGGGGCGAAAACCGGGTTTTGGGGAGCTTTCTCCCTCCGGAAGGCACAGAAACCAGGCGCTCAGAGCGCCCCGGCGGCCCCTCCCGGCCGACCCTGTGGAGCCTCCCGCCTTTCGTACCAGTTTTCCCGGATTTTTTGTCCTGCCCCATTGCAAAGGACCAGATTTCGCCTTTTCCCGGAATAGCCAATTTCTGTTCTTCTGCTCCGGGTTCCCGGCAGTTTGTCCCTGGCCGGGTGCCAGGGTCCGGGGAAGGACCGGCAGGGGAATAAAAAAGGGGCGTGACAGACAGCTGATCCCGGGGGGAGGCGGCCGCAGGCGCGGATAGGAAAAACAGCACGTATAGCCCGGAACCGGCCGGCAAAAGGGGCAAAGAAGGCCGGTCGGACCCCGCCGGCCGGGAAAGCCGTGGGAACCGTCGGACCCATCAGTCTACCCAGCAAAAGTAGGTATCGTTGTTCAGATCTTCATCGTGGTAGGTAAAGGCCACGCCGTCCCCCTGGGGGAAGAGGGCCTGAAAGACCACAGCCGGGTTTTGGATCACCCGCTCCCCCTCCAGGAGGCGCAGGGCCAGGCGCACAGAGCGCTCCGGCGGCCTATACGCCTCCCAGCCCTCCGACCACACCGGCTCATACTGCACAGGCTCTGTCTGATAGAGTACTTCCCGGACGGTGCCCGGGAAGTACGCCGAGGCGACCCGGTTCAGGACCACCTCGCCAATGGCCATCACAGCCCAGTCCGGCCAGTTGGGGCCGCACTCCCAGGTAATGATCTTCGCCAGAAGGAAAAGATCCTCGTACCGGACCGCATCGCCCAAAGCGTGCTGCGCCTCCAGACCGGCGTGGTTATCCCCCCGGACCGCCGACTGGACCAGCACCTCACGCCAGTCGGTCTCCGGTACCGCCGGCGCAGCGGCAGGGGCTGGGGCCGGCGGTGCCTGCTCCGCCTGGGAGAAGGGAATGAACGAGGAGGAAAAGAGAAGAGCGGCCATCAGGACAATGACCGCCCCTGTTTTCCAGAAGGATTTTTTCTCAGAGCTCATAATAGGGCATATCGTGCTGCTCCCCGGCCCGGCTGAGTTTGTACAGGGCAGTCAGCAGGACATTCAGATCCAGGTCCAGACCGCTGTCCCCCTCCCAGGGCTCGCACTGGCGCACGACGCGGTACTCGGTTCTGTACCCGTTCAGGAAGCTCATGGATACGCAGGAGACCGGGATAAAGGTCAGGTCTTCCCCCATCCACAGCTCCACGCACCGGGCCGCTCTCCCCTCCGTGTCCGAACGGTTCCAGAGGCACTGGGAGAAGAGCCGAACGCCATTCTGGCCGAACAGGTCCGGTCCGCAGTAGTGCAGGTCCTGGCTGGTCTTCCCCCGCACCGTATAGGCGTACGCGGGGCCCATCTTATGCCGGACCACCTGGAGCAGGTCCCCAAAATCCATGCGCGCCAGGGCCCCCTCCACATCCTCGTCGGTAATGATTTCCTCACTGTCCTCCGCCAGGCGGTCACAGAGATCCCTAACGGCTTCGTACAGGCTTGCTTGATTCAGCATCGTCACGGTAATTTCCTCCTTTATCCCTTATTCCTATTCAGAGACAGCGGGCCCTTCGGGCAGGACCCGCTCGCAGAACACCAGATAGCGGTATTTGCCCCCGGAGGCATAGGGGTGGCAGGTGACCAGGGTGACCAGGTCCCGGCCGGGCTGGATGAGGATCTGGCCGATATCGCCCGGGTCGATGATCTTCACCTCCGACACCCGGTACGTGAGCGTCTCCCACAAGTTGGTCACCCGAACCTCGTCCCCGATTTGCAGTTTGTCCAGGTAGCGGAAATAGGGGGCGCTGTACCAGCCCCGGTGGCCGGCGATGACACAGTTGGTGCTCTCCCCGCCCAGGGGCAGGCTGGTCTGGGACAGGTGCACCGCTCCTTTGGCCATATTCTCCTCCGAGGCGCCCAGGTAGATGGGCATCTCCAGGTCCAGCGCCGGGATCGTCAGCACGCCGGCCGCCTCCTCTTCCACCCCGTAAGAAGCCAGGTCGAAGGAAGGCTGCTGGTAGCTCCAGGCGTCGCACAGGCCGCTCTGGCCGCTCTCCAGCAGGTTCCGGTTGTACTGTTCCATGGCGGCGCGCAGCCGGGGGTACCGCTGGGATGGCGGGTCCGGCTCCTGTGCCGGAGAGGCCTGGGTCAGGCGCATGGACTCTCCGCTCTGCCCGGACAGATCATAGAAGTCACTGACTGCCGCGTGGGCGCGCCGGTTCAGGCTGGTGCCCACGATCCTGGGCCACAGGGCGAAGAGGAGCCCGGCCAGGAAGAGGAGCAAAAGCCAGAGGATGGTTCTCTTTCTTCTTTTCTTTCTCCGGGCCGGGAACTGGCGGACAATCTGCCGCAGAAGAAGGGGCAGCACCACCAGAGCCAAGAGCAGACACAGGCCCAGATTCAGGCCGAACAGGTACTGCTCCCGCCAGGTGGAGCCGGCGGAGCCGGCAGCCGTTTCCGTCTGCTCCTGCTCCTCCTGCACCGGCATAACCGCCCGCCTGCCCCGCACCAGGAGCCGGTGGGTATTCACGCCGTAGGGCGTACAGGTGACCAGCGTCACCATGTCCAGGTCCGGCAGGGGGTCCAGGCCCGTCACATCGTCCGGCTCCACGATCCGTATGTTGTCCACCTGGTAGGTCAGATCCTCTCCCAGCACCTCCAGGCAGAACCAGTCCCCCTCCTGCAGCTTATCCAGGTCGGAGAACATCCTCTGGGACGCGATGCCGGAGTGGGCGGCCAGGACCGCATGGGTGCCCTTTCCTCCCACAGGGAGAGAGGAGCCGGGCATATGCCCGACTCCCTTTTCCAGTTCTGCGCCCTCCACCCCGTGGTAGACAGGCAGCACCAGGTCCAGCGCCGGGATGCGGATGAACCCCATGACCCCGTCTCCCTGCAGGTTCAGCTCCTGGGCGTACCCCTCCAGGGGCTCGTTGAGAAGCAGGCCGGAACCGGCCCTTTCCGAGGCGGCATCCCGCTCCAGGAGCCTTTGGTTATACGCCTCCGCCCGGCTCCGCACCAGGGCCAGGGAACCGTCGTCCAGGCTCTCCACCCTCTGGCTGTAGTCCGCCAGGGCGGTGGATTGGTACCGCTCTGCCAGGGTGCTGCTCACCAGAGGATAGAGGGCCAGGGCCAGGGCCAGCACGAACACCGCCGCGCACAGCCAGAACCCGGGCGATCTCATCCCCGCCTGGTCCGGCGCCGGTGCAGGAGCACCAGGCAGATGACCGCGGCGGCCATCATGACAACGCCGGCGCAGGTGTACATCCAGATGCCGTTGGAACCGGTCTGGGGCAGGTTAAAGCCCTTCACATTGACGATTTTCAGGGGTACCATGCTCTTGGCCGATTCCCCGTCCGGGGTCATCTCCACGCTCTCGCCGTTGACGGAAGCGGAGGCGGTATACAGGTGTTCCCCGCAGACAGGGCAGGTCCCGCCCTCCTCTTTGGTGATGACGATCTTGACCGGGTCCTTGAGCAGGACATAGCCGTTGTCCGTCTGGACCTCCGTCAGGGAGTACTCATCCTCCTCCAGGCCCCGGATGAGGATCTTTCCCGCCTCCGTCGGGGTGAATACCGTGGCGCCGGCTGCATCCGCAGCGGTGCCGGTGACGGTGTAGGCCCCGTCCAGAAGGTCCGCCTTCACATAGTACCCGTCGGTCTCGTTGCGCAGGATCATCTGCACATGGTCCATATTGCCCATGGAGTCGGAGAACTCCTTGGTGATGTCCAGGCCCCAGGTGTGGACATGGCTGTCGTCCTCTTTGGTATCCTCATAGTCGGTATTGGTCCGCCGCCAGGTCAGCGTGGCGGTATTCGGGTTCCCCGGATCGCCCAGGAAGGCGGCTCCGGTCAGGGCACAGGTATAGGTGACGCGCATGGTGCAGCCGGAGTAGCCCCGGTCGCTTCCCTCGGTGCCGTGCACGCTCGAGGCCGTATTCACTTCCCCCAGGCCCTCTTCGGTCAGGGCGATGGTCATGCTGGGCACCTCATCCTGGTAGGTGACGGTGAACTTATTGTCCTGTTCGGTCCAGGAGGTCACCGGCTGGGTGCAGGCGGTGTCCCGGAAGAAGCTGACAGCCACATCGCCCTTGGTGTACTGCAGCCCCTTACTGAGGGTATCGGTAAGGGTGTACTGGGTGAGATAGGACGCGGCGCTGGTGATGGCGGGCAGTGTGGACAGGATCTGATACTCCAGGATATCCCCGATTGAGGCGCTGGCCGCGTGGGCGTAGCCGTCGGTGACCGCGTCTGTGCCGCCGTTGGTCCCGGTGGACTTGCTGCTCTCCCGGACCGTCTTATCCAGAGTCGGCTCGCCGGTACGGTTCTTGGGATAGACCACCACGTGGTAGTTCCAGCCGGTGCCGTCTACGGTGGTCATGGGCAGGCTCACCAGGAAGGGATCTGTGGTACCGGTGATATTCTCCGGTACCGAGGTCTCCACCAGAAGATAGAGGCCCTGGGCCATATCCGAGGCGGAAGCGTGGCCCTGCTGGTCCGTCTCCGCCATCACGATGCCGCCGTGGTTGACGACCAGGCTCTCCAGCGTGTCTCTGGTCCCGGTGGCGTTCTTCGCCAGAGCGCCCGTCAGGGCGTCGGTGAGCTGCTCCGAGGTGAAATAACAGGTGGTGCCCTCCGTGTGGTGGGCCCGGGAGGTGTCCAGGCCAATCGCGGAGAGGAACCCGTCCGTGCTCTCGCCCTGGGTCAGGCCGTAGACCAGCATGGGTTCCATCGCCTCCGCCCCGGTCTGGGTATACGCTTCCAGGTCGGCTATTTTCAGATAGGCGAACTTCACGCCCTGGATGGCATAGCCGCTGATGGCGTCCAGGGCGGGATCCACCTGGCCGGTGGCCGCGTGGGACCCGGCCTGCCAGCCTCCCTCCTGTTCCGCCCGGGTCAGGTCATACTTATAAATATTCAGCGAGGCGCTCTGGGAAGGGTCTATGGTGGGAGCGGCGAGAACCGCCGCCCCCAGAGAGAAGACCAGCGTGAGCGCCAGAAGAAAGCTCACGATTTTTTTCAAAGATCAGTTTCTCCTTTTCTGATGGTTTTTCCGGCAGGCAAACAGTCCGCACAGGGCGGCGCCCGCCAGGAACACGCCCAGCGCGACGGGGAGGGACCCGCTTCCTCCGGTCATGGGAAGGCCGGAGACCTGACTGTCTGTGGCGGTGAGGCGCACATCATAGACAGAACCGTCCCCCGCGGGGAGAGTCCCTACCAGAACCGGTTCCGGGAGCAGGCTGTACCCGGCAGGCGCTCTCGTCTCCGTGAGCCGGTACTGTACCTTCCCGTTGGCCGCCAGGCCCTCGAAGACAGCCAGGCCGCTGGAACCGGTGGTGAGTTTTCCCTCCCGCAGCCCCTCGCTGGTACAGAAGCCCGGGCCGGGAAGGGACTCTTTGTCTCTGGCTGTAACCGGGTTCCAGACCTGCCCGTCCAGGGAGTACTCCAGGAGGTACTCCGCGCCGGACAGGTCGTTTTTCCGGCTGTTCACCTTATGCACCTGGATGGATCCCACGCGCATGGTGTTGTCCCGGGTGACGGTCACGGTCTTTCCGTCTTCCTCGATGGAAAAGGAAAACTCGCTCTCATCCAGATCATAGCCATCCGGGGCTTTGGTCTCCCGGGCGGTATACTTTCCGTAGGGCAGGTTCTCCAGGACAAAAAGACCATCCTCTCCGGTCTGTCCCCGGCCAGCCTCTTCTCCCTTCTCGTTGTAGACAGTAAACTCCGCGCCCTGCAGGGGTTCCTGGTCCCGCCCGTCCTGCTTGAGGATCTGCAGCTTTCCCTGGATGACGGTATCCTGCACCGTCAGGGTGAGGTCGTTCTTCGCCAGGGACGCGCTGCCCGGCTCCAGACCTACCGGATACGAGGTGGGATCCAGTACGCAGCCCACCGGCGGCTTCAGCTCCTGCAGCGTCCAGCCGGGCGCGCAGGGGTACTCCTTTGTGGTAAACTGGCCCTTCTCGTCGGTGGTGTAGGTATCCTGCAGCGCCCCGTCCAGGTACAGCCCGTACTGCGCGCCCGCCATGGACAGAAAGGGCTTCCCTTCCGGCTCCGCCATCTCCTTGGTGACGGTCAGGCGCCACATTTTGAGTTGATTGACAAAATGCACTTCCGCCGTCTCTCCGGATTTCACGGTTACCGTCTGGGTTGGATTTTCGCACAGGTACTTTTCAGGAACGAGCTCGGTGATTTCGTACTGGCCGGGAACCAGATCCGGCACGGTAATGGTTCCATCATCCCCGGAGGTTGCCTTGGTATTGACCGTTCCTCCTTTCACGGTAAACTCAAAGCCGCTGACGATCCCGTCTGAAGAGGTCTTGATGATCTTCAGGGACCCTTTCTGTCTTGTGTTGTGGAAATGCACCACAGTGGTTTTATTGGGCTCTACGTCAACAGACTGAACGGGAAAATCCGAATCATAGAACTCCGGTACAGTCTCTGTAATGGTATACGTGCCGGGGACAAGATCCTCTACGGTGATGGTCCCGTCCGGGCCGGTGGTCACTTTCTGGTTGATGCTCCCACCCTGGATGGTAAACTCGATATTCCCGACGACCCCGTCGTCCGACTCTTTGACGATCTGCACTTTCCCTTTTTCCTTTGTATTGACGAAGGTGACGGTGGTCTGGGTATTGGCCTTTACCTCTACCGTCTGTACCTGCTTATCACAGACATAGCCGTCGGGAACGATTTCTTCCAGTACGTAGATGCCCGGCTTCACAGAGGGCAGGTCGATAATGCCTCCCTCCCCTGTGTACAACGTCTGGTCCACCCCGTTGCCGGTAATATGGATGGGGATCCCCACGATGTGGTTGTCGCTGGCTGTCTTAATGATTTTCAACCCGCCCCGTATGACCTTATTGTGAAAGGTAAAGATAACGGTCTGGCCGGTCTGCACTTCCTTAGTAATGGTCCCGCCTTCCGTTGACTGGTACCCTTGTGGTATTGTTTCCGTAACAGTATAGGTACCTGGTTTCAGACCCGTAAAATAGGCAGATCCGTTCCGGTCCGTAACGGCGGTCCGGTGTTCGCCGTTTCCATCCAGTGTAAAGGTAATGCCGCTTATCACGCCGTCATCCGATTGTTTGATGACCCGGATAATGGCATCATTCTCCACTGGCGGGGCCG
>CAZGAM010000101.1:0-326 GCA_964523685.1 uncultured Oscillospiraceae bacterium
CACCTTTCTAAACCGAGTAGAGGGCATATCTGCCACAGATCCGGAAGGAACCTACATGATTTTTGCCGATTGTACTGAGTGGTGCAGGCAGCACCGCAAAAGTATTGGGGAACTTCTTCAGGCCGGTTGGGATGTTGGTGTCGGCTGGCAGGACGGCAGACGTTTTGGCGGGCCCTGTCATATCCGATTAAATGTTGCCTCTCCCCTTTCCCGAATCGAAGAAGCCTGTTCCCGACTGGAGCGCTATGTCTTCCAGACCTGAGCGTCTGTATCTATTCCGGAAATGCCTAAAAAGCACCTGTTCTGACCCGGAAATCGAAAACTGA
>CAZGAM010000101.1:336-8191 GCA_964523685.1 uncultured Oscillospiraceae bacterium
CGCGGGCAAGGCCGCCCCTTCTTAGATTATAATCCGGAATTCTTTAGAAACGCATTGTAGTTGATATATATTTTTTCGTCGATAGGATCATAGTAAAGATCCGAATCTTTTGCCGCATTCACTAATTTATAACGGGGTATCGGCAAGTCAAATTCATCCTGAAGCAAGGCCATCAAATCATTTATCTCGATGGACTGGCGGTCCTTCAGCAGATATTCGAGGAAACTGCTGATAGTCACGAGAATATTTCCACAAAAGAAAAGCTTCGAATTGCTTATGCGCTGAAAGGAAAACAGATCTTTTTGCGCAGCGAGCAGAGAGGCATAAAACCAGTCAGAAAAACCTATATTATCAATATAATGGGTAAAACCCTGCTTCCGCAGAGATTGAACAGTAAAAAAACTTCCCGGTTCGAGAAATTCGCTTGCTTTCCTGCAAAAATCAATTAAATCTTCCTTCTCATATCCCATCTTTTCCAGGAGCCTGATATTGATATAATGTTTTGGAGAGATTTCAATGATCTGCATCTCATTCTTCAAGATGCTTAACTCAGAGGAAAAAGCGATTACCTGCGTCACATAAGGATCCAGCTGCTGCAGATCAATCATATCTTCATCCAGCAGGATATGATCAAAATATTCCAGTGCCGTTGAATAGGTGTCTCGAATGGCATAGGTAGAATATGGTTTAAAACCCAAAGACCGCAGGGTATATGCGTTAATGTGATCTCCTGACAGATTCGGATAATGTTCTTTGAAAATACTGCGAACCGCCTCAATCAAATAGATATCGCCGGTAAGTTCTTTGCTGATTACCTTCCGCTGTTCATCTGTAATCGTAAGAAAATGAACAGAATATTTTCCATGGTCATAATATTTCGCAATTGATTTAAATTTATCCGCAATAGCTGTCGGCCCGGCAACACCGTAAATTTCTTCGTATTTATCCGCCAGGTCCTGGACAGTTATATCTCCATACTCTAGAAGTATATCCATGAGCTGGTGTTCCTGATCCGCTTTTCCAATCTCTATTGTAGGCATCCTGTGAAAGGTAACATGAGGCTCAAAGTCAGCCGGCATAATTTTTTTCAGCAAATTATGCAGTTCATACTCATCCCGGATATCATACTGCCGCATAAGCTCTGGGTAATCCCTGAAGAACTTTAATGTGGACATCTCTACATTTTCAAACTGCTTCAGAGGAAGTTCTTCCAGCAGCTGCCCGTAATCCCGCTCGGCAATATTATAATAGCGGTAGCTGCTGCATGTATGGGCTAGGGCCAGATTGCTCTCTCGAATATAGTTAATAAAGTTTTTGGAACCGATGACAAGCTTTTCGTCCTCGCTCAACCCCAAATCCTTAAGCAGCTTGTCATAGTTTACCTTGAAATCACGATACGAAGTAAGTTCGTTTCCAGAATGGCTGAGTACATATCGCAAAAAAGTAATCCGGTCTTTATGCAGATGTGTGCCATTTACCGTTATATAGTCTTTGTAAATAATCTGCTCACAGGTCCGCTTAATCTCTGTCGGAACGAACTTATCGTCCAGCACCTCCACAAGATTCCGGTTTTTCCGCTTGCCGGAAAGCATGTCAAGATAATAAAAGGTACTCTCCGGTTCATGGAAGACATTCTGAAATTCTTCCTGGGAAATATTATATGTTTCGTACAGGTAGAGATACTTATCCTGAACCAGCGCAGGCTTCTTTTTCAGCAGGTTGACAATAATCTGACGAACTCTCTCCCTTGTCAGATTCTTTGTCGCTCCTGCAGCTTCCAGGGTGTAACCCTGCAGGCGCAGGAGAAAAAGATCTCTGTGGGCCTTGTTGGGTATCTGCTTGGCAAATTCCATGACGGTCAGTTGTTTTGTCCTATACCCTTCGTTACTTTGGCAAATGGCTCCGTCTTCTTCCAGCTCTTTCAAAGCCTGAATAACATACGGTACCGGCTTCAAAAGTCTGGGGAGATAATCCATAATAGAAGCAAGCGTCATCGGCGAATCGGACTTCTTCAGAATTTGAAGCAGCTTCTTCTTCAGCGGCGGCATCAATTGTGGCAAGCCAAAGATAGCATTTACCAGTTTGGCATCTTTCAGATCCGGGTCACTGCGGGAAAGCGTTAATACCTCTGCGTATACGTCCTGCGGTATCCACTCCTTGCCAAAAAAGGACTGAAGGACCTTCCATGCCTCATAATCCAGAATACCTTCTCCGATATTCTCCTTTTTCAGCTTGATAAAACCGTCTTCTCCTTCTATGAGATTTTCCTTCCAGTGAATTATCTCTGAATCACCCGGCGATTCCAACCCAGGGAGTTTTTGGAATTGATCAGAGGGAAAGGCCATAACATCTGCAATCGTGTTTAAACCGCTTTTCTCCAGACTATTATGTGTGTTCCATGTGAGCGGCAGTACATTGATGGTTGCTTCCTTTGTCAACCCTTCATTTCTCTGTTTCGGATCTATCTCTATGACAAGAGAGTTGTCCACGCCCTCCAGTGCAGGGATATTGTTGTTCTGCAGAAGATCTTCTACTACATACAGTCTTTTCTTCAATGACGCAAATTCATTTATGGATTTAGTTCCTATGCTTTTTATGGCACTGAACTCCTCTTCCGAAAACTGAAGAAACTGTTCTACTGTCATAACGCCATTGCGCTTGAGTGAATTAATACTCCTGGTAGAAAGAGGCAGAACATCTACACTGTCTTTTTTCTGATATTGCATGGCAGCACCTTTATCAATAATTTTTTGTCATTATACCATACTTTCAGGACAAAAGCAAGCCTTAATTATGATTCCAGCGCGTGCGGCAAAATTCTCTTTGGCTGCCGCCAGGCAGTTGCACCTGGCTTTGCATCGCTTTTGCCCTGCGCAGCTGACCTTTTGCTTCATTCCGCGGAGCGCGTGTTTCCTGCCAGGAAAATTTCAGAAGCGGATGAAAGGAGGATATCCCAATGGACCGGATGATCATGCACGTGGATGTCAACAGTGCGTTTCTTTCCTGGGAAGCTTCGAAACGCATAAAACTCGGACAAAGCGATTTGCGTCTGGTCCCCTCCGCCATAGGCGGAGACAGAGATAAGCGCACGGGTGTTATTCTCGCCAAATCCATTCCCGCCAAGGCATTCGGCGTCAAAACCGGTGAACCTGTCGCCAGCGCCTTGCGCAAATGTCCAAACCTCATCCTGTCAAAGCCTGACTTCCCTCTATACGAAGCGTGTTCCAAGCGTTTTATGGATATCTGCCGTTCTTACGCTCCCTCCGTGGAAAAATTCTCCATTGACGAGTGTTTTCTGGATATGACCGGAACAGCCCATATGTATCCGGACCCTGTTGCCACGGCTTATGAGATCAAGAACAAAATACGGGACGAATTGGGATTCACCGTTAATGTGGGGATTGGACCAAACAAACTGCTGGCAAAAATGGCCAGTGATTTTGAAAAACCGGATCGGGTTCATACGCTGTTTTCCTGGGAACTGGCAGCAAAATTCTGGCCGCTTCCGGTTCGCGACCTTTTCTCCGTAGGCAGCGCCACAGCGGAAAAGCTGGAGAGAGCCTACATAAAAACGATTGGCGACCTTGCCAAACAGCAGTTGGAAACCGTACAGAACCTGGTTGGGAAAAAAGCGGGATGGCTCCTCTACCGCTATGCCAACGGTTTGGACGATTCTCCCGTACTGTCGCAGCCGGAGGAATGTAAAGGGTACGGCAACTCCATAACCATGGAAGAGGATGTGACTTCCGCTGAAAATGCGCACCAGATTCTTCTCGCCCTGGTAGACAGTACAGCAACCCGTCTGCGGGCAGACAACGCAAAAACCCAGTGCATCGCGGTAACGATACGGGGCAATGATTTCAAAGACCACTCTCATCAGATCCATCTGGATGCCGCTACCGATGTAACCAACGAGATCTATCGGATTGCCAAACAGTTATTTACCGAATTATGGGACCAGCATATGCCCCTTCGCCTGCTTGGCGTGGCGCTGACTGCCATCACCAGGTCAGAATGTGAGCAGTTGTCTCTCTTTCAGGACAGGTCTTCTGATCGCGATCGGAAAATAGACCAGACGGTAGATGCGATTCGAAAGAAATTCGGATCCGACACCATCACACGTGCCTCCTCCCTGTATACCTCCCTGCAGGTTGGCCGCAAACAAAAAAAGACGCAGGAAGAATAGTCCCTTCCTGCGTGATCTGGTGAATGCGGTCCAAATTTCCGGGGCTTTCTGTCGCCGAGCCTGGTTCAGCCAGCCCCATTGCCGGTCTTCCAGCACCATGCTGCAATCTTTGCAATCAGATCCGTATCGACCTGACCATATGGTATTCGGATCGTTCCCTTGTCGACTTGATATCCCTCCAACTCTTCCCGCCACGCGGAAACTGCCTCAGGGCCCGGATACAGCCCAATATGTTTCTTCGCAGCCGCAAAATGGATAATATTATGACCTTTCCAATAGGTTGGCATACTCCAGGAAATTCGCTCTTCCGCTTCGGGAAGCGCTTCCTGCAGGGCGTGTCTTACGAGCATCAGATCCGCCTTTTTGTCTTCTTCCTGGACTGCTATATATTCATCCACTGTTGCCGGTTTTTCACCGCAGTAGTGATGCTGACCCGCCTTGCGAAATTCTCTCCCACATTGGGGACATGTCCACATAGTTTCTCCCCCCGGTTCTTCCCGGCCAACTCGCTTTTGCCAACCGCATTTCCAAAGATTTGCGAACCGCTCAGTTTGATCCAACTTCTAAAAATGACGGGGCGCCTACAGATGATCAGAAGCGGTGAGCTAGGTGATCTGGTTGTATTGACTTTCAATTTGTACTTTGTGTCTGCCATCCTGCCCTGTTAAAGAAAAGCGCAAACCAGTCAATTGCCGCTGAGGCAGGCCCAGGAGCTTGTGACTGTCCTGATGATTGTGCAAATGCCTCTTCGTGATTCTCTGCTATTGCGTCAACTGGCAAAGCCGGTGTGTGCCGTACCTTCGTGGGGCAGCTGTCTGCGCCTCTTGCGATCAGCCCGTCCGCAGGGCCACGCAGGTAAGATTCGCGGTACCTTCCGGTAGAATTCGTACTTCTCGGTGCCTGTCACGGTGCACCGAATTCCCATTTCTTTCACAAAATATTCCAAAACTTCAGAAAGGAGAAGACAGGGTATTCCTCCCCTTATTAAAAACAAGGGGCATCCTGCCAAAAGCATCATGAAACCTGGCATTTCCTCTGACGGCTACATCATCGATCAAAATTATATGGGCCAGTACCAATACAGGGGCATGAGTTCCGACATGAACGGCTGCGGCTGGATAGCTGCGTATGATCTTCTGCATGCCCAGGGTTTTGATGTGGATTATGAGACGGTTCATCAACAGATGAATGCCCTGTTTCCCCGTCAAATCCCAGGTCCCACTCCGGTGAAAAAACTCATGGGATATCTGGCCCGTTACGGAAACTACTCCCTGACTACCGGAAAGAAAGCGTCTTTAGCGGTTTCTCTGTCAGCTCCGGCAGGGATATTGCGCTATCGGGAAGAAAATGTTCCGCACTTCGTTCCCTTCATCCGGGTGGATGATAACACCTGCCGTTTTTTAAACGTCTGCGATGGGTTGGAAGATTTCACCTGCTCCCTGGAGAGTTTCTTCGCCGAACACTGCAAACGTCCTCCCGTCAGGGTGATCACCCCCGCGGCACCATCAGAATAAAGGGTTTCCGGTACTCGCCGGATGTTTCCGCTACAGGCATTCCCTTCCGTTTATGAACACCTGGCGCGTTTTGCATTGGATATCCCGCAGAGGATCACCTTCAAATACAGCAATATCCGCATCTTTCCCCACTTCCAGAGAGCCCACTCTCTCCTCAATTCCCAGCACCTTCGCAGGGTTGATCGTAATCGCCCGCCAGGCTTCTGCTTCCTCCAGGCCTGCCTTCACGGCCAGACCTGCACACAGAGGCAGGTAATTCAGCGGAATCACCGGGGCGTCAGTAATAATGCAGACTTCCAGCCCCGCGCGGTGCAGTATGCCCGGCGTCTCAAAGGTGCGTTCCTTCAATTCATACTTGGTCTTGGCATGCAGCGAGGGACCGACCAGCACCGGACGCCCCTCAGCCGCCAGACGATCTGCGATTAAATGCCCCTCTGTAACATGGTCCAGCGTGATATCTACATCAAACTCTTTGGCAATGCGCAGAGCTGTGAAAATATCATCTGCCCGGTGGGCATGGGCTTTCAGCGGGATTTCTTTGCGGATTACCGGCAGAAGTGCCTCCAGCTTCGCATCGTAAGGCCGAACTTTTTCCGGATTCGCGTCCGCTTCTTTGATCTCCTCGTCATACCGGCGGGCTTTCATCAGCATTTCCCGCAATGTGGCGGCAATGGCCATGCGTGTAACCGGACGTTTTTTCCCATTATTGCCATAAACCCCTTTTGGGTTTTCTCCAAAAGCAATTTTCATCGCAACAGGATCCCGGACAATCATCTCATCCACACAGTCCCCGGCCAATTTCAAGGCGCAAAAAGTACCGCCCAGAATATTGGCGGATCCGGGTCCAATGGCAGCCGTGGTCACTCCACCCTCTACTGCATTGTGAAAAGCTTCACAGCGGGGATTGATGCCATCGATGGCTCTCATCTCCGGCGTTACAGGATCGGAAGATTCGTTGATATCGTTTCCTTCCCACCGGATGCCCTCTTCGCCGATGCCAATGTGACAATGTCCCTCTACAAAACCGGGTGTAACCAGGCATCCGCTTGCATCAAATATGTCTGTACCGGCCGGCACCGACAGATTCTTTCCCACAGCTGTAATTTTACCTTCCTCAAGAAGTACCTGACCGTCTGGGATATCTCCGTTTGTAATGGTCCTTACCATACCGCCTTTGATTAAAACCATATTCCTATCCTGCCTTTTCTCTATTTTACCTATTTTTTTCATAACGCAAATTCTGCATCCGTTTCTGGGTCCCTGCTCATCAGAGCAGACTTCAATATGTGATAAGCTAAAATATAGGCTGCTAACTCCACAAACTACAAAAACGCTGTCATTTCAATAAGGGGAAGGACGGCCGTACCTGCTTGTGAAGAACAAGAGGGCCTGCCTGCCAAAGGTATGATGAATAGGGAACTTCCCATAAAAACGATCTGGAAGATTCCTCTCTCCGCCATACTCGCCTGAGATGGCTGATTTATCGGGGAGCACTGGCTTCCCTTCCTGTCTACCCGTCGTGCCAATAAAGTTTAGAAAGGGAATGACGGGACTATTGCTGAAAGAACGTATACAGAGCTACTTCATCGGTCTCCCGATTGGCCATGACCAAATGAGACTCGTCCAGCATCAGGGCATTCGCCGCTCCGGCTCCTTTGTCAAATACCTCCAGCGTGTACTTTCCCTGCCAGGTAATCACCATACTCAGGCGATCGCCTGCCCTGCTGCCCACAAACCAGGCAGGTTTTCCGAACAGTTTTCCAGGCCAGGTAGCGTGAAGAAATTCATATTTATCCGGTGCCTCCCATACAGGCACATAGTCTCCCCCGCTGTTTTTGTGGTAGATTCTCAGCGTATCCCCGTGGAAGGGAGAGATGCTGCCAAGCTCCGGCTCCCCATCGCCATCGAAATCCATCAGAACAGCATCCGAAGAGGGATCCGCGACAAGGGTATGTATCTGCCAGCTTTTTCCCCGGTTCTCCGGAGGAATAAACTGGTAAACACCGTTTCGGCAGCCGACGATGCCTGTCTCCACCCCGTTGTCCAGATATCTGCTGTATCCGTGGTTTTCCAGCATTCCATCCATTAGAAGTTTCACAGGAAGCGGATGGCAGTCATCGTATGCACTCAAGTCTTCGGAGAGCTCAGCGGTATA
>CAZGAM010000102.1:0-8164 GCA_964523685.1 uncultured Oscillospiraceae bacterium
CGGACTACGGCATTTGCGGGGACCTTTTCAAGGTAACGCCCATGCTGATTGAGGCTATTCGGGCTGCCAAGGCGGCGAAGTAACGTTTTCATAGGGCAGGAAGCGGACCGGACAGCCGGCTTCCTGCCTGCGTTGTGCAGGGGGAAGGCTATGAATGTATTAGTGCTGGAATCAAGCACCACTTCGGCCAAGGCGATGCTTTATGATACCCAGACAGGCCATTTTGAAGAGAGGGACCGCGCATACACCGGCAATTACGAGGATGTGACCATCCACAAGGCGGACAGTGTCTACCGGCAGACCATGGCGCTGGGCCGGGATCTGGTGCGGGGAAAAGAGATCGCCATGATCGCGCTGAGCGGGACCTGGCACAGCCTGATGCTGTGTGACCGGAACATGGACCCGGTGACGCCGGTTTACCTGTGGTCCTATACCGGGGCGTCGGAGATCTGCAAGGAACTGCGCCAGGACATGGGATATGTGAAAAGCTATTATCAGAAAACCGGGTGCATGGTCCATGCCATCTATCCTTTTTTTAAACTGCTCCTGCTGAAGAAAAAAGGCTATGATCTGCGCAACTGCGCTATTATGGGCCAGGGAACCTACAATACCTACCGCCTGACGGGGCAACGGGTAATTACCGAGTGCATGGCCTCCGGGAGTGGCCTTTTCAATACCCACACCAGGCAGTTTGACGGGGACATTCTCGCCCAGGCGGGGATCCGCCGGGAGCAGCTGTGCCGGGTGATAGACTATACACAAACCTTTCCTCTGACCGAAGAGGGGGCCAAAGACCTGGGACTGAAAGCCGGTATCCCGGTGATTCCGGCCAATTCCGACGGAGGTCTCAACCAGGTGGGGGTCGGCGCGATGGAAGAGGGCGTGATGACCTTTTCCGTGGGCACCAGCGGCGCGATCCGGCTCACGACCAGGCAGCCCATCCTGCCGGAGGAGCCCAGTACCTGGTGCTATATGTCGCCCAAAAGCTGGCTCAGCGGTGCGGCCACCAACGGCTGCTGCAACTGTATCGACTGGTTCCGGGACCGGATGTTCGGACCGGATGTACCTTATGCGGACATCGAAAAGGGAGCCACCGACAGGGAGACAACGCCGGTATTTCTGCCGTTTTTATTCGGAGAGCGGTGCCCAGGCTGGAACGATGAGAGAACAGGGGAATTTTTGCAGATCCTTCCCCAGCATACGCCCTATGATCTCTATCGGGCGGTTCAGGAGGGCGTGCTGTTCAATCTCTATCACTGTTACCGGATGCTGACGGCGGTCAACGGGGTGCCGAAGCATATCAAGTTCTCCGGCGGGATCCTCCACTCTCCTGTCTGGTCCCAGATGTGCGCGGATATTTTCCAGATGGATCTGGAAGTGGACGACAACGAGCAGGGCTCTCTGCTGGGCGGCGCGGTGCTGGCTATGGAGCTTTTGGGGGAGATTTCGGATGTGCGGGACTACTCCCCGGTGCCGAAGTATGTCATTCGGGCCAATCCGGAGCAGGGCCCGTTTTATGAGAAAAAATTCGCCCGGTATCTGGCCTGCTACAACCGGTAGCCCAGGGATTCGGAACAGGAAAGGAAGACAAAGACGATGGCGAAGTATACAGTCCTGGTGACAGCCAGATCCTTTGGCAGTACAGACAGCAGGGCCAGGCAGCTTCTGGAAGAAAACGACTGTGCCGTCAAGAAACTGGAGGCGGCGGACGGCCCCATTTTGGAACAGCTGAAAAGCGAGATCGGCTCCGCCGACGCGGTGATTGCCGGTCTGGAGGCGTATGACCGGGACCTGCTGGCCGGAGCGGAGAAACTGAAGATCAT
Organism: uncultured Oscillospiraceae bacterium; assembly: GCA_964523685.1. Classification (GTDB taxonomy): domain Bacteria; phylum Bacillota; class Clostridia; order Oscillospirales; family Oscillospiraceae; genus CAJOIG01. The sequence goes on from CAZGAM010000102.1 coordinate 1,824, forward strand.
CTCCCGCTACGGGGTGGGCTACGACAAGGTCGATGTGGAAGCCGCCCATGAGAAGGGAATCCGGGTGACCATCACCCCGGGGGCCAACAGCGACGCGGTGGCGGATCTGGCCATGGCGCTGATGCTGGACTGCGCCCGGAATGTGACGCTGATGAACAACAGCATCAAGGGCGGTGCCCAGCAGCGCCCGTCCGGCGTGGAGATGTGGGAGAAGACCCTGGGGGTCGTAGGCGCCGGCCGGATCGGCAAGGGCGTGGCCCGGCGCTGCATGGGCTTCAACATGAAGATTTTATGCTACGACCAGTACCAGGATGCGGCCTTCCAGGAGCAGTGCCATGCGGAATATGTGGACTTGGATACCCTGATCCGCCAGTCGGATTTCATCACCATCCACGCACCGTATACCCCGGAAACCGTCAACATGTTCAGCACGAAGCAGTTTCAGATGATGAAAAAAGACGCGATTTTGGTGAATACGGCGAGAGGCGGGATCGTGGATGAGAAAGCCCTGTACGAAGCGCTGAAATCGGGCGAGATCCGGGCTGCCGGACTGGATGCCACGGTGGAGGAGCCGCCCTATGACAGCCCCCTCTGCACCCTGCCCAACTGCATTTTAACGCCGCACGCAGGCGCAGCCAGCCAGGAGGCCAGCAGCAAGATGAGCCTGATGGCGGCACAGAATGTGCTGGATGTACTCACGCAGGGGAGCAGCCGCTTCGAGGTGTGAAGCGCGCCCTTTGGCTCCCCATGGCCGCCGCGCGGCAGGGCAGGAGAAGAACTTTGGCGCAGGAGAAAGAAAGGAATTTGCGATGGATTACGGAACATTAACCCCTGAGCTGCTCGCGCAGCTGCAGGAGATCGCCCCGGGCCGGGTCTTTGCCGGGGGTGACATCAACGAGGACTACACCCATGACGAGATGCCTATTTACGGAAAGGCGGCACCGGAAGCGGTCGTAGAAGTCAATTCGACAGAGGAAACAGCGGCGGTGCTGCAGTTCTGCAATGAGCACAAAATCCCGGTGACCCCCCGGGGCGCGGGGACCGGCCTGGTCGGCGGCGCCGTGCCCATAGCAGGCGGGATCCTGCTGGTCACCACCCGCATGAATAAGATCCTCTCCTACGATGAGGAAAACTTCACGGTGACGGTTCAGCCCGGGGTGCTTCTCAATACGCTGGCAGAAGACGCCGCTTCCCGGGGATTTCTCTATCCTCCGGATCCGGGAGAGAAATTTGCCACCCTGGGCGGCAATGTCTCCACCAACGCAGGAGGCATGCGGGCGGTAAAATACGGCTGCACCCGGGACTATGTAAAGGCGATGACCGTCGTGCTGGCTACGGGAGAGGTGATCCGCCTGGGCAGTTCCGTTTCCAAGACCAGTTCCGGCTACAGCCTGCTGCACCTGATGATCGGGTCCGAGGGCACGCTGGGGGTGATCACTGAGCTGACCCTGAAGCTGATTGTGCAGCCGAAGGAGACGGTCAGCCTCATTGTCCCCTATCCTGATATGGAGTCCTGCATCGCCACCGTGCCGGTGTTTTTCAAGAACCACTTGAACCCCCAGGCGCTGGAGTTCATGGGGAAGGATATTGTCATCTCCTCGGAGGCCTATGTGGGCAAGGAGGTGTTCCCCCGGAAGATAGACGGGGTGGAGGCGGAGGCGTATCTGCTGATCACCTTTGACGGGGATACTGCCGAGGAGCTGGATGAGGTGATTGAGAAGGCCTCGGAAGTACTTCTGGAGGCAGGCGCCATTGATGTGCTCGTGGCGGATACCCCGGCGCTGAAGCGGGACGCCTGGGCAGCCCGGAGCAGCTTTCTGGAGGCAATTATGGCGGACACCAAACTGCTGGATGAGTGCGATGTGGTGGTGCCGGTCACCCAGATCGCCGCGTTCCTCACCTATGTGGACTCCCTGGAGGAGTGTGTAGGACTGCGGGTGCGCAGCTTCGGCCACGCGGGAGACGGCAATCTGCACATCTACTGCTGCAGTAACGATCTGGAGCAGGAGGAGTTCCTCCGCCGGAGCGAGAAGTTCATGGAGGCGGTCTATGCCAAGGCCACGGAGCTGGGGGGACAGGTCTCCGGCGAGCACGGCATCGGACATGGCAAGGTGGACTACCTGGCAAAGTCCGTGGGGCCGGTGAATATGCGGATCATGGAACAGATCAAGAAAGTATTTGATCCCAACGAAATTCTCAATCCCGGCAAGGTCTGCTACAAACTATAACTGGAAAGGCGGAAAGCAAGATGGCTTATCTCATCAATCCCGAAGATCAGGACCTTCTGGATTCTGTGAAGGAGTTCTGCGACAAAGAGATCAAGGAGCAGTGCAAGGAGTATGATGTGTCCGGCGAGTGGCCCGCCGAGATCTATGCCAAAGCGGGAGAACTGGGTTATACCGCGCTGGAAGTGCCGGAGGAGTACGGAGGCCTGGGCCTGGCGCGGCTCACCGTGGCGGCTCTGATGGAGGAGTTCGCCAAGGCGGACGCCGGATTCGTGACCACCATCACCGCCAGCAACCTGGCTCTGAAGGCTGTGCTCATCGGCGGCAGCGAAGAGCAGAAGCAGACCTGCTGCGACATGCTCCTGGAGGGGAAACACGCGGCCTTCTGCCTTACCGAGCCCATGGCCGGCTCCGACGCGGGCAACAGCAAGACCACGGCGGTCCGGGAGGGGGACGAGTATGTCCTCAACGGACGTAAGTGCTTTATCACCAACGGCGGGGTGGCGTCTTTTTATGTGGTCACCGCCATGACCGACAAGAGCCAGGGAGTCAAGGGCATGAGCGCCTTTTTGGTTCCCGCCGGCACCCCTGGGCTGAGCTCCGGCAACGAGGAGAATAAGATGGGTATCCGCACCTCCAACACCTGCGATGTGGTGCTGGAGGACTGCCGCGTCCCTGTATCCGCCCGGATGGGAGAGGAAGGGGAAGGTTACAAAATCGCCATGAAAACCCTGGATATGTCCCGCACCTGGGTGGGCTGCGGAGCGGTGGGCATTGCCCAGCGCGCCATGGATGAGGCGGTGGCCTACGGCAAACAGAGAGTAACTTTTGGAAAACCCATATTGAAAAATCAGGCGCTGCAGTTTAAAATAGCGGATATGGCCATCCGTACCGAGACAGCCCGGCAGATGGTGGCCCACGCCCTGCAGCTGATGGATGCGGGCCTGCCCTACGCCACCGAGTCTGCCATCGCGAAATGCTACGCCGGCGATGCGGCGGTGCAGAACGCCCTGGAGGCCATTCAGATCCTGGGCGGCTACGGCTACAGCCGGGAGTACCCGGTGGAAAAGCTGCTCCGGGACGCCAAGATCTTCCAGATCTACGAGGGCACCAACGAGATCCAGCGCATGGTCATCGGCCGCAACGTGATCGGCAGATTCTGACAGCCGGACCCGGTTCCGGAGCCGGGCCGGGTCCAGAACAGCAAAAGGAGCAACATATGGAAATATTGGTATGCGTGAAACAGGTACCGGACGACTCGGTCAATGTGGGTCTGGACGGGGAGGGAAAGCCCGCCATAGGGAACATCACACCGGTAGTCAACGCCTTTGACACCTATGCCCTGGAAATGGCTGCCCGGCTGAAAGAGGCCCACGGCGGATCCGTGACCGTGCTCACCCTGGGCGAGAGCGGCGCGGTGACCGCCAGTCTGCGCAGCTGTCTGTCGGTGGGAGCGGATCATGCCTTTGTGATAGAGAAGGCCGAAGAGTCTTCTCAGGACCGGAGCCGCCTGCTGGCGCGGGGGGTGAAAAACCTGGAGGGCGGACCTTTTGATCTGATTTTCTGCGGCTGCGAGTCCACCGACACAGCCAACAGCCAGCTGGGCGTGCTGCTGGCGGAGCAGCTGGGCCTGCCGGTGATCACCAACATTCTGGGGGTGGAGCCCCGGGATGGTGGCATTGCCGCCAAACAGGAGACAGAAGAGGGCTACCGGACCGTGGAGGCGCCGCTTCCCTGCGTGGTCACCGTGACCAAGCCGGACTACAGCCCCCGCTATCCCTCCATCAAGAGCAAACTGGCGGCCAGGAAGATGCCCATTGGAACCGTGGAGGTGCCGGCAGAGCCGGCCCCCGAAAGCAGAGGCTCGGTGCGCCGGGTTGCCCTGAACACCCCGCCGCAGCGCCAGGGCGGCAGGAAGATCCAGGAAAAGGATCCCGCCGAGGCGGTCCGGCTGGCCATGGAACAGCTTATCGAGCGGAAACTGGTCTGAGAGGAGGCGGAAGCGATGGAACCTCATGGAATTTTTGTATATCTGGAGTGCGCCGGCGGAGAGCCGGTGAAAGCCGGCCTGGAGGCACTGAATGCGGCGAAGCAGCTCTCTGCCCAGACCGGGAAGAGCGTGACGGCCCTGCTGCTGGACGCCCCGGGGGCAGCGCCGGCTGCGGCGGCGTACGGAGCGGATGCCGTTGTCACTGCCCAGGTGGGCGGGTACCAGGCGGAGAGCTTCGCCTCGGCTCTGGCGGAACTGTGCGCGCGGTACCAGGCGGATGTGCTGCTTTTGGGCTCCGGTCGGGACGGAAAGGACCTGGCGGCCCGGGTGAGTTTTCGTCTGGGTGCCGGCTGCGTCAATGATGTGACCGGCCTGGGAGAGAACGGGACCTGGATCCGCTCGGTTTACGGCGGGTGCCTTTTGGAGACCGTGGAAGCGGCGGCACCGGCGGTGGTTACCGTCCGGTCAGGCAGTTTTGGAAAGCCGGAGCGGCAGGAAGGGCGCACGGCCCCGGTGCAGGAAGAGAGTGTGCAGGTGCCGGCCCTGCGGGCGGTGATCCGCGAGAGCGTCAAAGAGCTGTCGGAAGCCGTCAACCTGGAGGATGCGGAGGTGATCGTGTCCGGAGGCCGGGGCATGGGCAGCGCGGAGAATTTCCAGCTGGTCCAGACCCTGGCAGATCTGCTGGGCGGCGTGGTAGGCGCCAGCCGGCCGGCGATTGAAGACGGATGGGTGCCCCGGAACCACCAGGTGGGGCAGTCGGGGAAAATTGTGGCACCTAAACTGTATATTGCCTGCGGTATCTCCGGGGCGATGCAGCATGTGTCCGGAATGAGCGGGTCCGGTTTTATTGTGGCGATCAACAAGGACGAGGATGCCCCGATTTTCGACATCGCGGATGTGGGGATTGTGGGCAATGTCCTGGATGTGCTGCCGCTGATGATCGAGCAGATCAAAGAGCGAAAAGCGTAATTCCCGTCGGGAAGGCGCAAAAAGATTTCCGCCCCCGGGACGGGAAAAAGGGAGAACAACGTCAACTGCCCCTCCCCTAAAGAAGAGAAAGGGCCCCTGGAAAAAGCCCCCAGTTAACTGCCCTAAGTATAAACTACGTTAGACAAGAATGGATAGGTACCTGCAGACGTTTGTCCGAATCTGCGACTCTACGGTATGCGGTTAAATAGTCCCGGAGGCCAGGGACAGCGCTGCCCATACGAAACCTTGCCAGAACATGGAGAAGGGCACCAAACCCGCGAAAGCGGGAATTCCCGTTAAAAGAGATCAGAATGGAGGGCCGCAGCGTGGTATAGGTATCTGCCGGGGACGGACAGCCGCTTATGCCTGCAGAGCGGCATGGAAAAGGGTCAAACATCTTCTCAGAGACGGGAAGGCAAAAGTCGTAAGGCGTGCTGTACGGGACACCGCATTGGGTACAACCTGTAAGATTCAGAGTGGATGCCGGGAGCAAGAGGATCACAGCTGTCGGCAACATCCAATGGCAAAGAGATCCTGGCGGAAGAAGTCGCACTGCGGATCGCTTTCCAGGCGCCGCGAGGACCGCAGAGCAAGAAGGAGCCGTAAAAAGCGGTACTGCGAACCAGGCTCACGGGAAAAAGGATGGCTCGCCTTCCGTAGCCCAAAAGAGCAACACGATATCCAATGCATCAAGGATGCTTGCAGGATCATCCCGGTCAGCAAGATCGTAGTGGAATGCGCATCGTTCGATATCCAAAAGATCAAAGATCCGGACCTCTCCGGCAAAGAGTACCAGCAAGGCGGACAGATGGGCTTTTGGAACATACGGGAATAGGTGCTTGCCCGAGACGGGCACCGGTGCCGGTGCTGCCATGGAAAGAGCGGCGACAAGATCCTGAACGTCCATCCCATCGAGAGCCGTAAGACAGGCGGGAACGCACCGGAGAACCTGGTCATTCTATGTAAGACATGCCATAAGGCATATCATCCGGGAAAGATCGAACTGGATATCAAACGGGGAACGTCATGGAGAGAGGCGGCCTTCCTGGGGACCATGGGATGGGCGTTATAGGAGAGGGCAAAAGAGATGTATCCAGATGGAGAGAGGACATTTGGATATATCACAAAGAACACCCGTATCAGGAACGGGCTGCCCA
>CAZGAM010000103.1:0-5039 GCA_964523685.1 uncultured Oscillospiraceae bacterium
AGGCCGAGGGTTCGAAACCTTCTTCCCCTGCCACCGCCGGGATAACTGCTGTTCGTGGTTATCCCGGCTTTTTTTGGGTTTACGCAGCATGTCTCGAGAATGGGTGAAATTCCAACGAATCGAAAATCAATAAAACTGACTCAATCAATCAGAAATTTTCGTCCCAAGGCCATTCTTTTGACTCTCAACGGCCACAAAAATGCCAAGAAAGGAAATTCCTGTATTTTCTGTCCGGAGAGACGGGAAAAGACTTGACTTTCTGAAGAAAAAGGATATACTATCTATATGAGATAAAAACAGGGAGAATTTGACGTCGTACAGGGCAGCTGCTGCCCAGAAAAGGGTTAGAAGATGGATGCGGGACATGTCACCCTCTCTTTTTTGCAGCAGAGGTGACTGCAAAAACATTGTGAGAAACTTGAAAATGGTGCGTGCAAAGAGGGGACATAAAGCGAATCCAGGCTGCCATGAAAATCGAAAAGGAGACAAAGCAATGCGGAAAGATTTTGGATCTAAGCCATGGGTATATCCCCTGCCGGTACTCATTATTGGAACATATGATGAAAACGGCAAAGCGAATGCCATGAACGCCGCCTGGGGCGGAATGTATGACACCGATCAGGTAATTCTATGCTTGAGTGCGGGGCATAAGACGACAAAAAATATCCTGGCCAAAGGGGCTTTCACCGTGAGCTTCGCGGACGCGGCCCATGTGGTCGAGGCAGATTATGTGGGAATCGTCTCGGCCAACGAGGAACCGGATAAATTGGCGAAGGCGGGCTTTCACACCACCAAAAGCAGTCATGTGGATGCGCCGCTTATTGTGGAGCTGCCCGTGGCTTTGGAATGCAGCTACCTGAAATCCACCGAGGACGGAAATATTATCGGGAAGATCGTCAATGTAAGCGCTGACGAGAGCGTGCTGGACGCAGGCGGAAAGATTGACCCGGCTAAGCTGCGGCCTATCAGCTTTGACCCGGTGAACAACGCCTATTTGGTATTGGGAGAGAAGGTCGGAAACGCCTTTTCTGACGGAGCAAAGCTGCGCTAGAACCGAAATTTACCGGAAGGCAGTGCTCCTTCTCGCCGAACCCCTCATGTTGTGGAACCCCGTACGCGCTGCATGAGAGCGGGGAGCGCCTTTTTTTCACCGCCGGGATAACTGCAGTTCGTGGTTATCCCGTCTTTTTTATCTATGCGGCGAATGTTTCTGAAAAGGCGCGGCGATCTGACAGGAAAATTCTCTGAATGAAGCTGCGTGCGCCAGAAAATGCAGGAAGAGTGAGCCGGATCTTCCCTTCCCCGCGGGACCGTACCAGATCCGGGGATGACCTGGGTGAGAGTTCCTTATCAGGCCAAAGATTGCGGCATGGGGAAAGATATTTGTTTCACGCGTTTACGGAAAGAAAGGATTTGACATGAAGGATGTTTCGATTGTAAGCTGTCCGAGCTATGATCCGGAAACTTGCAGGAAGGCACTGGACCTTGCCTTAGCACCGGTTGGCGGACTGGATTTTGTACCAGTTGGCTCCCGTGTGGGAATCAAAGCCAATTTGGTATCCTTCATGAAGCCGGAAGCCGGTGCCACAACACACCCGGTGCTTCTTGCAGAGCTGACGAAAATGCTGCGAGAGCGGGGCGCTGCTTCTGTCGTCATTGGGGACAGCCCGGGCGGGCTGTTCGCGTCCTCTTATGTGAAAAATGTATATCGGGCCACCGGAATGCATCTGGCGGAAGAAGCCGGGGCAGAGCTCAATATGGATTTTACGCAAAAAGAAGCGGACAATCCTGCGGGCCTGGTAGCCAGGCATTTTACCTATACTTCCTGGCTGGATCAATGTGATGTGCTGATCGACTTCTGTAAGTTGAAAACGCATGGCATGATGGCTATGACCGGTGCGGCAAAAAACATGTTCGGCGCTATTCCGGGCACGATGAAGCCAGAGTACCACTATAAATACTCCAATGCAGCAGATTTTGCCAGGATGATTGTCGATCTGGATGAGTATTTTAAGCCTTCGCTCTCCCTCGTGGACGGGGTGGTTGGCATGGATGGGAATGGGCCTACTATGGGAAACGCCAGGGAAATAGGGATCATTGGAGCATCTCGTTCCCCACATGCGTTGGATTTAGCCTGTTCTGAGCTGATTGGACTGCGAAGAGAAGATGTTCCCACCCTGGAAGCTGCCTACGAGAGGAATCTCATACCAGCCAGCTGGAAAGAATTGGATATTTCCGGGGATATGGATCAGTTCCGGGTCAGGGACTTTCAGAATATCCAAAAAAGAAATGACGTCGTATTGATGGGCAGCCTCCTGCTGAGTGAAAAAAATCCCATGAAAAAGGCATTGGGAAAGATCACGCAGAAGGCGCTTTCCTCCCGTCCGGAACCGGAAAAAAGTACCTGCATTGGGTGTGGAAAGTGCGCTCAGATTTGTCCGGCGAAAGCGATTACCATGCAGGACAAGCTGCCCCATATTGACAGGAAGGTTTGTATACACTGTTTCTGCTGCCAGGAATTCTGTCCGCAGGGGGCCATGAAGGTTTCCCGGACGTGGATTGCGAAAATGCTGAATCGATAGGAGGCAGTCAAACATGTTTTTTGATACACATGCCCACTATGATGACGAATGGTTTGATGTGGACAGGGATTCCCTTCTGGAGCAGCTTCCGGAGTGCGGCGTGGATTTAGTGGTCAATGCCGGCTGTGACGAAGCATCCAGCGATGCCTCGGTTGCGCTGGCCCACCGGTACAGCTATTTATATGCGGCAGTGGGATGGCATCCCCATGACGCCAGGAAATGGACAGACAGCAGTGCCCGGCGCATTCGCTCTTGGGCATTGGACCCGAAAGTGGCGGCCATTGGAGAAATCGGATTGGATTATCACTATGACCTGGAATGGAAGGACAAACAAAAGGAAGTTTTTGAAAAACAGCTGGATCTGGCAGAGGAGCTGGACCTTCCTGTAATAATCCATGACAGGGAAGCGCATGGCGACTGCCTGGAAATCTTGCGCCGTCATCCCAAAGTAAGAGGAGAATTTCACTGCTATTCCGGAAGCGTGGAAATGGCAAAGGAGATTCTGGGCTGGGGCTGGTACCTGGGTTTTAACGGCGCGATTACAATGCCGGGGGCACGCAGAGCGGTGGAAGTACTGGAGATGGTGCCCTCCGACCGGATGCTGCTGGAGACGGACTGCCCCTATCTGGCGCCCATGCCGAGAAATCATGGGAAACGAAATGATTCCCGGCGCCTGGATCAGATTGCCGCCTTTATCGCCCAGGTAAGGCACACGACGCCGGAGCTGGTAGCAAAGGTCTGCATGGAAAACGGAGAAAGATTTTTCTCCCTGGACACGCAGGGACGAGCTGTGTGAGGGCAGAAGAGTTTGTGTGTTTGTCCGCGCAATTCTCGGAAGAGGCACAGGGAAATATGGGTGAGACGGGGAAGAGTTTACAATTTATTTAAAAATTTGCCAATATTTTCGGCGCTTTTTTAAGGAAAAGTGTAGAAAAACAAGGTTATTTGGTGTATAATGTCCGTGTATGGGTATGTGCCGTACGATTCAATGGACAAAACATTTCTTTTTAGGAGGAACTGTAATGGTTAAAATTGGTGTAAACGGCTTCGGCCGTATAGGCAGACTGGTCTTCCGCGCCGGCTGCGAACGGGGTGACGTGGACTTTGTGGGCGTCAACGCTCCGGATAAAACCCCTTCTCAGCTTGCTCATTCTTTGAAGTATGATACGGTCCATGGCCGTTTCAACGGCACGGTCGAGTTTGATGACAGCAACCTGATCATCAACGGCAAGAAGATCCCTCTGCTCAACAGCCGCAAGCCTGCCGAACTGCCCTGGAAGGATCTGGGTGCAGAGTATGTACTGGAGTGTACTGGCAAGTTCCTGACCACCGAAAGCGTACAGGATCACCTGAAAGCAGGTGCCGAGGTTGTAGTGCTCTCCGGCCCTTCCAAGGATGCTACCCCCATGTTTGTAATGGGTGTCAATAATGATAAGTATACGACTGACCTGAAGGTCGTGTCCAATGCTTCCTGCACCACGAACTGCCTGGCACCTCTTGCCAAGGTGATCAATGACAACTTTGGCATAGTCGAAGGACTCATGACCACGGTCCATGCAGCCACTGCCAGCCAGAATATTGTCGATAACTTCAACAAGAAGAGCCTGCGTCTGGCACGCAGCTGCTTTGACAACATTATCCCCACCACTACCGGGGCTGCCAAGGCTGTGGGCAAGGTCATTCCTGAACTGCAGGGCAAGCTGACCGGCATGGCCATGCGTATTCCCGCCGGCGATGTTTCTGTGGTGGATCTGACCTGCCGTCTGGAGAAATCCGCTACCTATGATGAGATCTGCGCTGCGGTGAAAGCGGCTGCAGAGGGACCCATGGAGGGTGTTCTGTATTACTGCGAGGATGAATGCGTGAGCCAGGACTTCCGGGGCGATGCGCATACTTCCATCTTTGATGCCAAAGCGGGTATTGCCTTAAATGGTAATTTCGTCAAGCTGATTGCCTGGTACGACAACGAATGGGGTTATTCCAACAAGATGCTGGACCTCACCAAATACATTGATTCCGTGCGTCACGGCTAATGGATTATTTGTTTACGGGGGCGGCGCGAGCCGCCCTCTTCCCATGTTCACAGGAAAAAGGGGCTTTCGGCAGAGATGCCCGGCTTTCTCTGGGAAGACCTGCCTCGCGCAGGAAGGCTGTTTTTTGACTGCCGCAATTCCGGTCTGAAAACGCAATAGATCTGCATTTTTCCGCTGTTCGCGCTGGATAGGAGTATCTATGTCTGAAAAGAAGGGACAAAATTTTCTGCATGGTGCGGTCATCTACACCCTGGGTATTATCATGGTAAAGATCCTGGGGGCCGTGTACAAGATCCCCCTTGGCAATATTCTGGGAGACGACGGCTTCTGGCATTTTGACATGACTTATAAGATCTACAACGTCTTCCTGACAATTTCCACAGCGGGCATACCGGTTGCCATGAGTCGGATGATTTCCGAGGCG
>CAZGAM010000103.1:5049-8141 GCA_964523685.1 uncultured Oscillospiraceae bacterium
GGGATAACCAGGTGTACGCCATTTTCCGTACCGGTGTGGCGACTTTCCTGGGAATGGGTGCTGTGGGAACGATCCTGATGATGTTGTTTCCTGTCCAGATGGCATCCCGGATGGGGGATGAACAGGCGGCCCTGAGCGTGTTTATCATGGCGCCCAGCGTGGTGCTGGTGTGTGTGACAGCAGCCTATCGGGGATATGCCCAGGGACATTCGGATATGATTCCCACAACCGTCAGCCAGGTAATTGAGACGGCTGTGAAGGTTCTGGTGGGATTGACCTGTGCCAGCTGGCTTCGTAAACACGGTTACGGCGTAGCCGTGTGTGCGGCTGGTGCTATCCTGGGCACGACGGTCAGCTCGGTGGCGGCGATGCTGTACATGCATATCAAAGTGCACCGGAAATACAGAGTAAAACCCGGGCCGGAGGCGAAAGATGTTCCGGAAAAGAGAAGGAAAATACTCTGGGATCTTCTGCGCATCGGCATTCCTATCACGCTCTCTACTTCCGTTATGAGTTTGATTCAACTGGCCGATTCGGGGATTACGCTGAACCAGCTGCAGCATTCTGCCGGCTTTGCCTACGAGGAGGCCCTCACGATGGGCGGCGTGTATGGGAAGGCCATGACAATCTATAACGTCCCGTCTGCTTTGGTGATCCCCTTCCTGTCCACAGTTGTACCGGCTATTTCTGCCGCGCGCATACGGAAAAACAGCACCGAAGTGTGCAATATAGCCGAAAGTTCCATGCGTATGTGTACGCTGTTGTGCCTTCCCATGGCGGTGGGAATGGCGGTGCTGAGCGGACCATGCATGGATGTGCTCTACCCCCAATCGTCGCAGCAGGGCGCCATGCTGCTGCTTGAACTGGGCATTGTCTGCTACTTCATGACGATGAGCCTGATGACGAATTCCATTCTGCCGGCCAACGGCAATGAGCGGCTGCCGCTGGTGGCGATCCTCCTGGGCGCGATCGCGAAGATCGTGGTCACCTACCTGCTGGTGGGAAACCCGGCTGTGAATATTTACGGCGCACCCATAGGAACCCTGTGCTGCTATCTCGTCATGCTGACCGTGAATCTGGTGAATATGGCGCGCCATATGGAAAGACCCATGAATTTGTGGAATATCGCCGGGCGCAGCGGGATCAGCTGCGCGGCCATGGGCGTAACCGCGTACGGGGTATGGAGAGGTCTCCACGCTGCCATGGCGAACACGATGGGGACGATTGCCGGCCGTCAGATCAATATTCTGCTGCCCTTTGCGGCAGCGGTAGGAGCCGGCGTGCTGGTGTATGGGGTTATGATTATTGCGCTTCGGGCTATTACGCTGGAAGATATGAAACTTCTTCCCCACGGGGAGAAAATTGCCAGGCTGCTGCACATCCGCTGACGGCACCTCCGCCGATCCTGTCTGAGAACGGAACTTCGCTGGCTGCAAAGGAGATTGGGGAACCTGCTATGGTGAATTTTGAATTCAAAGAGCACTATAATCTGGATGATTTCAGAGCCATTATGGCTATACTGAGAGGAGAAAACGGCTGTCCCTGGGACAGGGAGCAGACCCATCAGTCTATACGCCGGGATCTGCTGGAAGAGGCCTATGAGACGGCAACCGCGATTGACACGGGAGACAGGGACAATCTCCGGGAAGAGCTGGGGGACCTGCAGATGCAGATTCTCTTCCATACCCAGATCGAGGAAGAAGAAGGCGGCTTTACCTTTGAGGATGTCTGTGATGGAGCCTGTAAGAAGCTGATCCGCCGTCATCCCCATGTGTTTGGGCAAATGCATCTGGACACATCCGAAGAAGTCCTGACCACCTGGGAAGAAGTGAAGCGGCAGGAGAAGGAGCAGACCTCAACGTCCCAATCCATGCGGGACATTGCTGCCGGCATGCCTGCGCTCTGGCGGGCAGAGAAAATCCAGAAAAAGGCGCACAAGGACGGCTTTGACTGGAACGACTGGCACGGCGCCAGAGAGAAGATCTCAGAGGAACTGGGGGAACTGGATGAGGCGATAGGCACCGGCGAGGGGATCGAGGAGGAACTGGGTGATGTGCTGGCGGCTGTGGTCAACCTGGCAAGGTTCCTGAAAGTAGATCCGGAGAAGGCCCTGAACCGTTCCAGCGAGCGGTTTATGGTGCGCTATGAGCGTATGGAAAAGCTGGCGGAGCAGCAGGGAAAAGTTCTCTCTCAGATGGATCTGCAGGAACAGGAGAGTTTGTGGCAGCAGGCGAAGAAAGACCTGGAGGGCTAGACCAGCGCGGCGGGAACGGCGACTCGTCTGCCCGGCTGCCCGGGTTCATTGAGGAGAAAATCATGCGGCTAGATAAGTTTTTAAAGGTATCCAGGCTGATTAAAAGGCGTACCGTGGCCAACGAGGCCTGCGATGGAGGGCGTGTATCGGTAAACGGCACTGTTGCGAAAGCCTCCCGGGAGATAAAACCCGGAGACATCCTTGAGATCCGCTTTGGCGCGAGAACAACCAGGGTAGAAGTGCTTACGGTATCCGAAACCGTGTCCAAAGAAGCTGCGCCGGCCATGTACCGGGAAATCTGAAAAAAAGAGTCGTCTTCCAGGACCGTCTGGAGCGATGCGGGCGCAGGAGGCGACAGCCGGGCCTCTTTGCCCGTGCCTTTCCGGCACCGGCTCTTTCAGGGCAGGCATAAGAGGGAGAGTGATCCGGCGCCCATGCACCAGACTGGGAAGTAATTCCCCATTTACCCAGTAATTCGTGCCTGAAAACGAGGTTTTATCCCCACTTTACATGGGAAACCTCTTGAAAAACAGCCAAACAGGGGTTATAATGCAAACAGATGGAGGATTGCTTCCATCAGATCATGAATCAGGAGGTCTGCTGATATGGTGAAAGTAGATCTGTCGGGTGCTCTTCCCTTTATGGACAGCGCCGGACCCGATTACGGGGCAGCTGGTCAAGCCCATCGGGCACTGGCGGAAGGAAAAGGGGAGGGAGCAGACTTTACCGGATGGCGCGAACTTCCCCGCAGAGTACAGGGAGAGGAATTGAAAAAGATCCTCTCTGCGGCGGAGAAAATCCGTGATACCAGTGAAGTTCTGGTAGTGATAGGGATTGG
>CAZGAM010000104.1:0-6158 GCA_964523685.1 uncultured Oscillospiraceae bacterium
CATATAATTTGGCAAAAAATGCCGTTTTAGAAAGGTATTAATATGGCACTCAACAAATAGTAAGGCGCTCAACCTCTTTCCGCCTTACTTTGTTCTTCTAATTCTTTCTCATATCGTTTATTAGGTGAAAAGCCCTTGCCGGGAATAATTTTCCCAATTAGATATCCCCAATTACTACTCCACTTTCCGCTGGCCAATTTAAGGGAGCTATACTTATAAACCCTGTATGTTCCGTTGTCATTTCTAATTCGACAACACTTACAAGGCGCATACTTGGTAATTTCTTCTGGAATTTTCGATTTTTGTGGCATGATTTTCTCCTGTTCTTCTATTCTTATGTGTATAGATGCTCATCGCAGGTGAAAACTTGCTCGAAATAGGTGAGTTGCCCGGAAAAATCTGATAGCTTGTTCCTCTCCATGGTGGAGAATATCGCAACTTATATGTACAGCACCCTCATGGACACTATAGAAGTTAACATAATTTTATGTCGCTGTCCGGGAATGTTTTTACCCTGCCTCCTCGGCTATTTGAACTGCATAACACCTTATCTGGCAGCTTGTGAAGGATGCCGATTTGTCTGACAGCCCCTATTTTTAAAAAATCAGAAATGCCTCCCTCACTGTACATATTGCTAAGAGGGAGGCTGCAATTTCACACACAGACTGCTTGATGTTTTTTGGCCAATCGCCCTCCTTGCGCGATCTTTGCTGCATACTTCAGATTTTGGAATCAACGAACAGCTGCAAAACCTTTTTCCAAATCAGCAATAATATCATCTATGTGTTCTGTTCCTATAGACAGCCGAATGGTGTTGGGCTTAATCCCCTGATCCAGCAATTCCTCTTCTGTGAGCTGAGAATGGGTCGTGGTAGCAGGATGGATGACAAGGCTCTTCACATCCGCGACGTTAGCTAATAGGGAGAATATCTCCAGATGATCAATAAACTTGTGCGCTTCTGCTACACCGCCTTTAATTTCAAAAGTGAAGATAGAAGCTCCTCCATTGGGAAAATATTTCTCATAGAGAGCATGCTGTGGATGATCTGGCAGAGAAGGATGATTCACATGTTCTACCTGAGGATGATGGGCTAGATATTGCACCACCTGCTTGGTATTCTCCGCATGGCGCTCTACGCGGAGAGATAACGTTTCCACGCCCTGCAGCAACAGGAAAGCCGCAAACGGAGAAATACAGGCGCCTGTATCACGGAGTAAGATTGCCCGCACATAGGTCACAAACGCAGCCGGTCCGGCAGCCTCCGTGAAACAAACACCGTGGTAACTTGGATTGGGTTGGCTGATCGCCGGGTAGCGGCCGCTGGCAGCCCAGTCAAAAGTTCCTCCATCTACAATAATACCACCCAAAGTAGTTCCATGGCCTCCAATAAACTTGGTAGCTGAGTGGACAACAATGTCCGCACCATGCTCAATTGGCCTGAGGAGGTATGGAGTGGCAAAGGTGTTATCAATCACCAAAGGCAAACCGTGCTTATGAGCAATGCCCGCTAATGCATCAATATCAGGGATATCGGAGTTGGGGTTTCCCAGTGTTTCAATATACACAGCCTTGGTATTAGGCTGAATTGCTTTCTCCACCTCTGACACGTTATGGACATCCACAAAAGTGGTAGTAATGCCATACTGAGGAAGGGTATGGGCCAGAAGGTTATAGCTGCCGCCATATATGGTCTTTTGGGCTACAATATGTTCGCCCTGGGAAGCAAGCGCCTGAATCGTATAGGTTACAGCTGCCGCTCCCGAAGCAAGCGCCAAACCTCCTACGCCGCCTTCCAAGGCAGCGATGCGTTTTTCCAACACATCCTGTGTGGAATTGGTCAGCCGGCCATAAATGTTTCCGGGATCCGCAAGGCCAAAGCGGGCTGCAGCATGCGCAGAGTTATGGAACACATAACTGGTGGTAGCGTAAATGGGTACCGCACGGGAATCAGTAGCCGGATCAGCCTGCTCCTGGCCGACATGAAGCTGTAGCGTCTCAAATTTATAGTTGCTCATGATAAACCTCTCTTATTCTCAGAATTAGGACATTGTTTCTTTCTTGAAAGAGCTCCCGGACTGAAAATGGCTTTAGTTAGAAGGTTCTTTCTGGGAGAACCGCTCATAATGCGCACCGGATCGCAAGCTGTTTCACGCCCGGGAGTTCAGCATTCGACCACAACGGAAATTGCTTCGCAGCAGATCCGCAAAGATGTTCATCATTCCGCCGTACCTCCCCGCTTCATTCAACCTAGTAAACCCATTGGTAAATAGGATTGTATCATCGTTTTCTCACTGTGTCAAGAAAGGGCCACTCCCTGTACGCAGAACTCTTAACTGCAGCGGAAAGGAACAATTGGGTTGATTTCCCAATTTAGAGCTTCCTGACCAGCTCTTTGTTATAGCAAAAAAGGCGATGCTCCACCCCGTTCCACCTGGACATGTTAGCAATCAAGCAGAAACCCTGCATTTTTTATCGCCATTTCCTGCCATGTGTGACATGGAAATTCGTCTAATTTCTCATCACAGGAAGCGGGGACAATGTCTTCAAATCTCGGTATGAATATAACTGTCTGCCTGTACAGGACGCAGCTGCTGCAAATCATAAGGTGTCTCCTGGTAAACAAAGTTCAGCCAGTTTGTGTATGTACAATTGGAACTAGACCGCCAGGATAGAATCGGTTCTCTGCTAGGGTCATCCTCTGGATAATAATTTTGGGGGATACTGGGATTTAATCCTTTTTTCAGATCCCGTTTATACTCCTTGTCTAAATCGTACCGATCGTACTCTGAGTGCCCTGTGACAAAAATCTGACGGGAAGAGCAAGCCAGTATAAGGTAACTGCCTGCTTCTGGACTGTCCGCTACTACATAAAGTTCCGGATTGTTTCGTACAGCTTCTTCGTCAATCCCTGTATAGCGGGAATGAGGAACATAAAACAAATCGTCCATACCTCTCATGAGGATTTTCTTCCTGTGCAGAACTCTATGTTGATATACGCCACATAGTTTTTCCTTCAACAAATACTTTTGAATCCCGTAATGATAATACAGTCCCGCCTGAGCGCCCCAGCAGATATGAAAGGTGGAGAATACGTGCGTCTTGCTCCATTCGAATATCCGGCACAGCTCCGGCCAGTATTCTACCTCCTCATATTCCAGTTTTTCCACAGGCGCTCCGGTGATAATCAGCCCATCAAAATTATTTTCCCATACATCGTCTATGGTAATGTAGAATTTGTTAAGATGAGAGGCATCTGCATGAGTTGCCTGATAAGAGGCAATCTTCAGAAAGGTTATTTCCACCTGAATAGGAAAGTTGGACAGAACTCGCAATATATCCAACTCTGTATCCTCCTTCAGAGGCATTAGATTCAATATGGCAATCTGAAGCGGTCGTATATTCTGAGAATTTGCCCTGTCCTCATCCATGACAAAGATGTTCTCTTCCTCCAAAATATGACGTACTGGCAGATTATTTTGCACTTTAATTGGCATGAGCGCACCTCTTTACTGGATTAGTGGATCTGGACGGTTTTTGCAAATAAGCCGCTCCGACGGAGAATCTCGTCTACTGCATCTGCTTGGTTCAAAGAATACAGATGGAGGTCATTGACACCTAATTGCATATATTCAAACATCTGCTGTACGGTATAATCCATACCGGCATCACGGAACCCTGCCGGATCATTGTAATAGGTGGAGATAAGCCTGGCAAGTGAGCGCGGAATCGAACACCCGTTCATAGACAGACAGTGTCGAATACATTTATCCCGATCCAACACTGGCATGATCCCTACCGATATCGGCAGAGTCACACCAGCAGCCCTGATTTCCTCCATCCATTTGGCAAAACGTTCCATGTCAAAAGTCAGCTGTGTCACAATAAAGTTTGCCCCTGCGTCCTGTTTCCTCTTTAAAAACGCTGTATCACTGGCTAAATTGGGTGATAGAATATGTCCCTCCGGAACACCTGCACAGCCAATAATAATATCATTTCCATATTTTTCACGCAAAAAACCAATAAGAGCATCCGCGTGATCAAAATCGCCATGTGTTTCGTTTTCCCCAAGAACAAAATCACCCCGAACTACCAGAAACTGCCGTATGCCCATGGAAATATACCGATTGATGTCGTTCTCAACGTCATTTCTTGAGTGATGAATACAGGTATAATGGCTGACCGGCATGGTTTTATCACTCTCTGCAATCATACTGCAGATCTCAAAATTATTGCGCTTATCTGTTTCCTGTGGACCGTAAGTACAGCAAATCCACTCTGGGTTCCATAAATAAAGCTGCTGCAGAACTTTTCGTAACTTTTCCATGCCTTTCTCCGTTTTCGGAGGATACACCTCAAAAGACAATGTCGTTTTTTCCTTCATTTGTTCCACTACATTCATCGTAATTGTCCTTCTTATATTTTAAATCAGAATCGTAACAACTCACGAACAAACGCATGCGGTACTTTTCAGATCTGTTAGTACGCTTTGTCATATCTTTTAAGCAGACAAGACGGCGGTGTTCGTTATTGGGGGCGAATTCCTATACTCCGAGGTCTTCTGAGACCTCGGATGGTAAATTCACATGTCCACACGATGTAAAAAAATGCTTACCGCCCCAAATTTCCTGACCATATGATGAAAATTATGATATCGCGAATTCACCTTACGCTTGTCCATGATCGCAATGTGTACAGCTGGTTGTCTCACCAAACCAGGGCTTATCCGGTAGAAAAAGCAAATGTCCTTACAGGAACTTCAAATCCCATAAGGACACTTACCATGGTCCGAGCGACTGGATTCGAACCAGCGGCCTCCTGCTCCCAAAGCAGGCGCGCTACCAGCTGCGCAACGCCCGGAAACATCGTACAGGGCACATAACCGACTTCGCCTCTTGCTGTGCCAGTCAAGAGCCCTGCAGACCATCATACGATCATACGGTAGTTTATCACAAACAAATCCTTCTTGCAACAGAAACAGCGCAACTTCCACAAAAATTTCTGTACAGACACCTCTCAGCAGCGCAATTGCCTGTCGTGCATAGCTGTCAGGCACCTCTAAGCCGCTTCCCTTCCGTGATTGTCAGTTTGTTCTCTTTGCTCCCCAGAAAAACAATGCTACGGTTCCCGGACCGGTATGAGATCCTATTACGGTACCAATAGAGTTGATCAGAACGGTTCCATTTAGTTTTGGGAAACGTTTTTCAATCAGCTCTGCTACCTGTTGTGCGTCTTCCAGACAGGCAGAGTTGGATATGAAACATTTTCCATCATAGTCCGTCCCATGATCTGCCAGTTTTTCCATTTTATCAACCATTGCGCGGATAACCCTGGACTTTGTGGGAATCTTTTCCCTGGGAATCAGCATCCCCCGATAGTCCACATTCATCAGAGGGCAGATCCGGAAGACGCCTCCAAAAGCGCCCGCTGCTTTGGATATGCGGCCGCCCCGCACAAAATAAGTGAGATCTGTAGAAAAGAACCAATGATTCAACCGAAGCCGATTTTCAACGGCCCAGTCTCTCAGTTCGTCTATGGACATGCCTTGATCTCTTTGATCTGCCAAGCTGTCCATAAGCAGGCCGTAACCGGAAGAGGCAGCCAGAGAATCCACTATATATATTTTTCGCTCCGGATATCGTTCCCTTGCAATAGCAGCTGCATTGACAGCCGAGTTATACGTACCGGAAATGCCGGAAGACAAGGTCAAATGCAGAATATCCTGGCCCTTCTCCAGAAAAGGTGTAAAAAAGGCAAGATACTCGGAGATATTGACCTGGGCTGTTTTGGTCATAGCACCGTCTTCCATAGCCTTATAGAATTTATCGAAGGGCATGCTCACGCCCAAATCATCCGGATGTTCCACCCCATCCAGAAAATAATGGAAGCATACATAAGGAATGTTTCTTCTGTCAAAGTGCTCTTTGCTGAGATCAGCGGTAGAACAGCAGCTTAAAACGTAGTCATGCATATTCGTTCTCCCAGAATCATATTCGCTGTTATTATACTCTCCGCTTTCCTTTCATAGCAATCTTTTCTTTCCTAAATGACCTCTACACTGTAAATCTAATTATAGTAGAGTTCTCTCCGCACTCGAACCTTCTCTACAAATCGGAGAATTCACTCTATTCAGTCCCTTTGCTTATGAATATGGAAACAA
>CAZGAM010000104.1:6168-8067 GCA_964523685.1 uncultured Oscillospiraceae bacterium
TGCTGGAATCAAAATCAGGAATAACTGCCAGTGATCATACCTATCCAGCACCAGAAAGATGAAAGTCACTATCGTCGCAACCAGCGCCATAACAATCAGCATATTATGCCTGCCCTTATTCCAGACTGAATTCAGTACCAGCAGCGTGATCAAAGATATTGGTACAGCAATATCAAATATGAGCCAGATCTTCTGATCGATGGTAATCCAGTAAATCACAAACATGATAACCGCTGTTGTCCAGATGCCCATAATAGCCACCATGGTCACCGCTTTACTGCTGAATGTTCTGGCTGCAGCCTTCTTATCTGCTTCCTCCTTCTCCACGGGATTTTGCCAGGTGTTGTCATCATGCAGCAGATCATCTACTGTAACACCATATAACTCCGCCAGTCGAAGCAGGCTGTATGCATCTGGAATTGCTTCGCCTCTCTCCCATTTGGAGATGGTCTTATCTGAATAGTTGAGCTTCTCCCCCAGCTTCGCCTGTGTCAACCCCGCTTCCTGGCGCAGTTTAATCAGATTGCTGGCTATAATCAGTTTCAACTCATCCATTGGCTTCTCCCCTGTATGCTTCTCTCTATCCGTGTCATAACCTCAAATTCCGTCTGCCTTCCGTTTGTTATCCAGAAGACGATTCCACAGCCTAATGTTCTTCTTCCCCGCAGTACCCCTTTTCAGTATACTCACGCCAGACAGGCATATTTTCTTACCTTCTGCATCGCATTCGCATACAGCCTCTTTCTGTCCACAGAAGGGATTCCAGATGACCGGTGCATGGGGCAGAAAGATTTGCTGTCGAACTTGCTTATCTGCAGGCATGGAAAATTTCACCTGGCCCGTTCCTGGCCCCCGCAAACTGTGCTGCAGGAAGGTCCCAACTTCAATTTCCCTGTACGCACACAGCGAAGAGACAGAAAAGTCCCTATCAGACGCCAAACAGAAAAGTTTGTCGCTGGAAGTCCGTTTTATTGGACACCTCGTTTGGTACAATAGGACCATGAAAACAAACTATGGGAGGTCCTAGCCATGCGCGGTTACTTTACTTCATCTGGATTCTACGGTCTGGTAGACGGCAAGTACATACTCTTTGTGGGTGAAAATGAGTATTATGAATTTGTAGACACCGTTGAGGAAGATGAGCAGGAGACTGCTTCCTGATTCAGTCTTCCCTGTTCAGGAAGAGGTTGCTGCCGTGCGCCTCTTCCTGAACGCAGAAATGTCCCATCATCACATCTAAATTATAGCCTATAGTCTCTTGACACACGCCGCCTTTGCGTATATATTGAATCTGCTTAATGCACAAAAAGCATGCTGGTTCCTACGGCAATCTTTCCCTTTCCCGCCTAGAGGTTCTATGGCAGGCAGGAGACTGCTTCCCAAGGTCCTGAGTCATGCAAGACAGTTCGAGACCATCCTGTCTATAAAAAAAACTACGGCGAGGGGACGCTGTACAGCATCCCGGGGAGGAAAATTGTGAATGAGCTGATACTGGCAGGATCCGTTGTGTTTATATTTGGAAGCGTGCTGGCGGCGTATCAACTATTTGGAGACACCGGATTATACGGTATGACGGTCGTTGTGACCATACTGTCCAATATTGAAGTTCTGATCCTGGTAGTTGCTTTTGGATTGGAGCAGACGCTGGGAAATGTTCTTTTCGCCTCCACCTTCCTCATCACGGATATTCTCAGTGAAAACACCGGAAAAAAAGCTGCCAATAAGGCTGTGTTCTTAGGAATTTTTGCTTCCTTTTTTTTTGCTCTGCTGACTTTCAGCTGGATGGTTTACATCCCTGCTTCCAGCGACTGGGCAATGTCCTCTATTCGAGCAATTTTCTCTACCACACCTCGGATGGTACTGGCCAGCATGACGGTATACGCTGCCAGCCAGCTGCTA
>CAZGAM010000105.1:0-6903 GCA_964523685.1 uncultured Oscillospiraceae bacterium
AGAAAAACTGTTCTACTGTACTCAGCATCAGCGTCTTTCCAAAGCGGCGTGGTCGAGTGATCAGCGTGACTTTATCCCGATTAGCCCACCACTGCTTGATAAAATCGGTCTTGTCAATATAAAACAGATTCTCCGTCCGTAAAACATCAAAATTATCTTCACCGATCGATACTATATTTCGCAACCATACCACCTCCTCTATCAAGATGAGCGTTTGTTGCCTGCTTACTCCGCTTTAGGACAGGAGGGTTTCCCGGCATCGTCAGATATACACTCTGGGCACCCTGGGTGCTATCCCGCAGTAGATTTCATAATGAATTGTACCCGCAAGATCTGCCACCTCTTTCACCGGTATGGACCGCCCGAAGATCTCCGCCACATCTCCACTTTTTATATCCAAATCGGTAACATCCACCATGCACATATCCATGCAGATACGGCCTACCTGTCTTGCTCTCTTCCCCTGGAAGTCGACTGTCAGCCGGTTTGACAGGATTCGGTGCAGACCATCCGCATATCCGACAGGCAATACAGCAATACGGCTTGGTCTGTCTACGGTGTAGGTTCTTCCATAGCTGATGGTATCGCCGGGCTCATGTTTTTCTACATAAGCCACACGAGTCTTCAGCGACATAGCCGGGATCAATTCCAAATCTCCTTTATACGGCCCCGGATATACTCCATAAAGAGCTGCGCCAGGCCGCACCATGTCCATATAGGTTTCTGGAAAAGAGATCAGCGCCCCGGAATTGGTACAATGACGGATGGCGAACTTGTTTCCGCTCTGCCTCTCGATATACTCCAGTCCTTCCCGGAAGCGTTGAAACTGAATTTTTGTGAAATCCCGCACCGTCTCTTCCTCATCTGAGACGCAGAAATGAGTAAATATCCCCTCCGCTTCCAAATTTGGCAGACAAACCGCCTGAGCGGCGTCAGAGAGGGTCTGTTCTCCGTAGGACCGAAATCCGGTTCTGCCCATCCCTGTTTCCAGTTTAATATGTACTTTGACACGCAAACCGGTTCCTGCCAGCTGATCGCTCATGGCTTTAGCCGTTTCCATATTTCCTATTGCCTGTGTAATGTGATTTTCTGCCAGATCCTGCGCATACTTAGGCGGCGTATATCCGAGTATCAGTATGGGAATCGTGATTCCCGCCTGCCGCAGCTGCAGGGCCTCTTCCAGACACGCCA
Organism: uncultured Oscillospiraceae bacterium; assembly: GCA_964523685.1. Lineage (GTDB taxonomy): Bacteria > Bacillota > Clostridia > Oscillospirales > Oscillospiraceae > CAJOIG01. The sequence goes on from CAZGAM010000105.1 coordinate 1,192, forward strand.
CTGCCAGATAGTCACATCCCAGTTGTGACAGCAGTTTGGAGACCCGCATTGCCCCATGTCCATAGGCATTTGCCTTTACTACCCCCATAAATTTTGTACCAGGGGCAAGTTTGTTCCTCACTGCCTGATAATTATGGGCTAAAGCGCCCAAATCTACTTCAACCCAAGTTCTTTTTGTATCCTCTGTCATCACTCACAGCCGATTTTCACGCACTGAACAAGCAGTGGAAAATCGCTACCTCCCTTTTTTCTTGACCTGTATCAACACGCCCTGCTCCAACCTGGAGCAAATTCTACCCTATCTGGATATTTGCCTGCCGGCCCCGAATAATTTCCTTCTCGGCCTGCGGGAGAAATTCCAGGAGATCCCCTGCCTTCAAGGCATACTGGCCAAATTTCTCTGCAGCCAGATCACCCGCCCTTGCATGGAGCCAGCAGCCTGTTACCACCGCCCGCCTGGGTGGCAGCTGGCAGAGAAGGGCACCGAGAACTCCTGCCAGCACATCTCCTGTACCTCCGGTAGCCATACCGGGGTTTCCTGCCTGTATGATATAGGCCTTTCCGTCAGGAAAGGCGCAGATAGTCCGGTATCCCTTTAGCACCACGGCACATTGATGTTCCCGCGCATACCCTCCGGCATCTTCCAGACGATTGTCAACCGCTCTTCCCAGAAGACGCGCGAATTCGCCCTCATGCGGTGTGAGCACTACAGGCCCGGCCGCTTTCTGCAGGATTTCTGGATGACAGGCGATGGCCCACAGAGCGTCCGCGTCTGCAACCACCGGACCGGCATCCACCTTCAGCACTTCCTCCGTCAGTGCCGCGGTATCCTCATCTCTGCCAAGACCTGGCCCGATCACGCGCACAGAACTGGTCTTCTGATTTTTTTCCAGATAAGGAATCGCCTCTCTGGAAAACCGCCCCGAACTGTTGCCCGGCATGGGAAACACAATGGCCTCCTGATTGTGCATGGCCTCTATCTCATAGATATCCTCCGGTACGGCTAGATAGACGAGACCTGCGCCGCCGCGAACAGCCGCCTGGGCACAGAGGCTGGCAGCTCCGGTGTAACCTCTGCTTCCTGCCATAATCAAAAGGCGGCCATAATCCCCCTTGTGCGTCAAAGGCTGCCTCTCCGGAAGAGCAAGATCTTCCGCTTCAATGGCGTATATTCCGCTGCCGGCCTTCTGGAGAATATCCTGCGGTATTCCTATATCACAGACCCGCAGGTCACCCCGATAAAGACAGCCCGGTTCTGTAAAGTGACCCGGCTTTGCCATGGAGAATGTGACTGTGCAGGATGCATGCACTGCTTCTCCCATCACCGCTCCGGTATCTGCCGAAATTCCACTTGGTATGTCCGCTGCAATGACAGGCCGCCCGGCACTGTTCATCATCCGTACAGCCTCCAGGGCTTCTCCCTGCAGCGGGCGCTTGAGGCCAATCCCAAACAGAGCGTCCAAGATGACCCCTGTCTTCTCCAATATCGCAGGAAGCACTTGCGCAGAAGCGGAGAAACTTTCCAGACAACTGCCTACCGTATGAAGTTCCCTCGCCATAGATCTAGCATCTTCTGTCATCTTTTCCCGGTCCCCGACCAGAAAGCATCTCACCTGAAATCCCATTTGCAGGAGGATCCTGGCCGCGGCGATCCCATCTCCCCCGTTGTTTCCCGGCCCACAGAAGACAACAGCGCTTTTCTGCTCCCCTGCGAACTCAACCGCCGCTCCGGCCAGATGGCCTGCCGCCGTCTCCATTAATTTCAGCGATGAGATTCCCCTATCCTGAATGGCTTCCTCATCGGCCGCCTTCATACGTTTTGAGTCAGATAATTCCATATCTCATACACCATCCTTTCTGTGTGCTCAAACCAAAGACGATGTTTTTCTATCTCTTCATTATAGCCGCTATCTGATCTTTCGTCAAATTTTTCCTGCACCTTGCAGCCATGCCATCATGCCTTGTAGAACAGAATGCCCTTTTGATTACAGCACTGCAGTGACCCTGCCGTCAGGGCTGCAGCCCCAGGAAAATCCCTGTATTGCGGGGATAGATTGGTCCTAGTGTTTGGGCATGTCAGAGGATGGCTTGATGGAATTACCACAGGAAATTACAAAATCCATGCTTCCTTTCAGACTCCAGGGAAAGGCAGCAACACGAGATACCGTGCTGCTGCGTGCCTCCAATTCCAAAATTTCAGAAAAAAGCAGGCGAAAGTTACATTTTGTTACACAATTTTAATATTTTTGTAACATTTTGCCCATGCCCGCTATGATATAGTATAAATAGTGGCTCTGCCGCCAAACGGTTATTAAGGAGGGACATCGAGCATGGAAGACGAATCTACCAGAAAGTTCAAAGTTGTGGATCACAGCGCAGAAATTCGTGAAGTTCTGACGAGCGTATATAGTTCTCTGCTGGTGAAGGGATACAATCCCATAAACCAGATTGTCGGCTACATTCTTTCCGAGGATCCAACGTATATCACGAATTACAACAGCGCAAGGACGCTGATTTGCCGCCTGGACCGAGATGACCTGCTTCAGGAGCTTGTGTCCTTCTATCTAAAAAAATAACAAACTGGAAATTGTCCGGCAGCCGGAAATAAACGGTTGCCTGCGGTCCAGCTCTTGGATTTCCCTGTCCACGATTCGGCAGCTTTCGTCTGCCGGCACGGATGCTGTGTGTTGCCCCGGGTTCTTACGATGGATACGTAGGGCAATGGCCAAACAGAATGCACCATGAAAAGCGTGAATCCGGAGAACTGCCTTCCGACAGCAGTTCTTCGGATTTTTTCTCCCTTATGCTATCTGTGCGCCTGCACAAAATTTTCCAGACGGTCAAGTCCCTCCTGCAGCTCTGCATCGGAGTAGCAGTAACTCATACGCATGTACCCTTCCGTACCGAAATATACACCGGGAATCATACCCAGATTTGCTTCCTTCAGCAATTGCCGGCAGAAATGGATGGAATCCATGCTGTACTGCCCGATGGGGATAAACATATAGAAGGCTCCCTCCGGCTCCTGCACAGGCCACCCCATGGCCTTCAGCCTGCCATATACATAATCTCTCCGCCTTTGAAAGAGCGTGCGGACCGGTGCAATATCACTATCCAGAGCCGCCAAGCAGGCCCTCTGCAGAAAAGACGGGGCCGATGTCACGCAGTACTGGTGGAACACCTGCAGCCGCTCGCGCAAGGGAGCATCGGCCATGAGATACCCAAGGCGCCATCCGGTCATGGCATAGGGTTTGGAAAAACTCTGCACAATGATAATCCGATCCCGCATATCCTGATATTCCGAAAAGCTGTGGTACTCACCGGAATAGACAAGTTCCCGATAGACATCGTCGCAAAGGACAAAGACGGGTTGATTTTTCAGCACTTCATGCATCTGGTCCAGGGTATCCTTTGTATAGATGCTGCCCGTGGGATTATTCGGAGAGGTGAGGATAATTGCTTTGGTTTTCTCTGTAAGAGCCTCCTTCAGCTGTTCCGGCTGTATCTGAAAATGATGCTCTTCTGTGGGCAGCGGTACCGGCACTCCCCTGGCCAGCCGCACGATTGACTCATACAGACCGAACGCAGGCGTAGGGATGATCACCTCATCTCCCGGGTTCAAAATCGTGAACAGCGATACGAAAAGCGCTTCTGTAGCCCCATCGGTGAGAATAATTTCCTCCGGGCTGTAGGACAGATGATGTGTCTTTTTCTCATGTTCCGATATGCGCTCCAGCGTAAGCGGATAGCCGTTTCCCGGGGGATAGTGGGTATCATTATCATCCAGGGCTGCTTTGGCAGCCTCTTTGATCTCGTCCGGTGTATTCAGGTCCGGCTCCCCCAGTGTAAACCCGATAGCGCCTGGCGTGGATCTGACAAGATACGTGAACTCACGGATTCCGGACAACTGTTCCCCGGCTGCCGCGGTATTAATCGTCAATTTCAAGGCAATTCCTCCCTGGGCAGAGCCCAATTTACTCTGTCTGCCGATCCAGGCTCATATAGGCATCGTAGCATCCATTGAAGAAAATGCTTCCCGTTTGGTTCAGTACATCCTGATAGCCTGTCCACCCGTCTTCCTTCATAGCCTGAATATCACTCTGGTAGCCTATAATCAGATAAGGACATTCATCATAGACCGTCTGCTGCAGTTGTCCCGCCAGCGTGCTTACAGTTTCCCGGTCCAAAGTCACCTGCATCTGGCCAAAGGTACTCATGTAACTTTCACTGCTCCATCCCGTGAGACTGTCTTCCGAGCCATAAAACTGCCGGGCAGCCAGCACGGGATTGTTGTTCCCTCTCCAGCTGAGCATACACATGTCCCAGTCATCGTTCGGTCCGCACAGTTCGGTCACAGGTCCGTCTGTCGCATGTCTCACCACCTGAGGGCCCACATGTTCCAGAGAATCAATGAGAATGGTAGCGGCAGAGGATGACCACCTATCCTGTGAACTGGTCATAAGATGAAACACCAGATCGCTGTGGGTACCAATATGCTCCAGGTCCCCATCCTGATCCATATCAACGTACCCCAGGGAATTAAATACCGCCAGGGCCGCACTCTGATTATATTCCCTGGGCCCGGATACTTCCTGGTAGTAATCCACCCCGGGACTGCACCAGGAGTACCCAGGCATGGCAGACTCTCCTGCGACCATAGAGACAATAGACTGGCGGTCGGTGCAGTATTCCACCGCCTGCCGCATGCCTACGTCCTGGAAAACACCGCTGCGCGTATTGAAAGCAATAGCCCAGATCTGAGATCCCGGCAAATATGCCTGTGCCCGCACCAGCCCCGGCACTTCTTCCAGCGTAGCCATCTGTACATCCGTCAGTCCTACCGCCGCGTCTACCTCCGGTTCTCCGGCGGATACCGCTCGGCTGGCGCCGGTGGCGGTAGCGTAATAGATAAACTTTACCTCTCCCAGATGGGGTGAACCGGCGAAATAGTTGGTCCGGGCACCAAAGAGCCAGCTGTACTCCAGAGGACCTGACTGCACTTCCTTCAGGACAAAAGGACCAGACCCGATCATCTCTCCGTTGTCGTATTCGCTCATCTTCCCGCTCCACTGCCCCCAGATATTGCTGGGCAGTATGGGCACCGGCATATACTGCATATCGCCTTTTACATAGGCGGTGGAGATTATCAGTGTATAGGAATCCGGACAGCGGATTGCGTTGATGCCATCAAAGTAATGCCTGTAGGCGGTATCTCCCCGCACCAGTTCGTCGTAAGTAAATTTTACATCTTCCGCTGTCAGGGGTGTTCCATCTGAGAAGGTGACATCTTTCCGGATTCGAATTGTCCAGGTAAGCTGGTCCGAGGACAGATTCCAGCTGTCTACCAGACAGTTTTCCGGCTCTCCGGAAGCATTAATGCGCCAGAGAGGGTCATAAGCCAGTAGAAAAAATTCTTCAGACATACGACTGCTGGCTTTAAATGGGTTCAGGCTGTCCGGCATCTCCTCTACCCCGATACGGAAGGTAGAGCCATTCTCCTGCAGAACAGCCTGCTCGGCCTCCTCCTGCCTGCATCCGGAGAGAATCAGCAGGAGAATCCCTGCAAGAAGACAGGCGGCGGCCCGTCGGAAGAATATGGAAGGTCTCAAACCGTACCCGCCTTTCTAAATGTTCTGGATGCCAACTTCATGGATCTATTCTGGCCTCCCCTGATTATTGCGAAAAGATCGTGCGCTTCTCACGTCAGATGTT
>CAZGAM010000105.1:6980-8067 GCA_964523685.1 uncultured Oscillospiraceae bacterium
AGCCCCTCCCTGGATGGGCAAACGTACAGAGGCTCTGCACAAGGTCTCTCCTCGCCGCTTCGGTGAGATGGAAGCGGGCAGTTGACTGGAAGCCGCGCCTGCTTCGCAGCTGCCTCGGCACTTTGCAGAGGGGAGAAACGCCGCATACTATGTAAAACCTCACCCCCGTTCGCAGGGGGCTGTCGTCTGGCCCCTGTGCTTCCCTCATCGTATTCTTGCTCATCCATTTAGGGAAAAAGGATCTGAGAAAGTCAACAGAAAATGTCCGTTCCAGGTAAAAATATCCGCGCCAGTATGGTCTGTCACCCCAGGAAAGAAGGAAGAGAGTACACTTCTTACTTCTGTCAAATTCTCGGGAAAAACCCCATGATATGCCGTGAAACACCATACCTGAGACAAGCTAACAGACAGAATTTTCAAGTTTACCAGAAACTGGCTGCATAGCATGCAAGAGCTCGGTCGCCCGCTGGCAGCACCATCGTATGTGGGATACAGATATTTTGAAAAAAGGGCCGTGGAGATCCACAGCCCTCTTTATCTATGGTATAATCTTATTTGCGTTTACGATTTTTTCTTGTAAGAAGGATAATAACCACCGCCAGAGCCGCAACCAGTAATACTAGGATGACCACATATAAGGCTATAGGAGTGGTATCTCCCGTCGCAGGTGCAGACGGTCCTGTGGTAGAAGCAGTAGGAACAGGAGCATTAGAATTAGTAATTTTGTCTATATCTTCGAGCAACTGAATGCCTATGTCCTCTACACTATTGTCCGCATATACGACGCGGAAGCTATAAAGGGCTTTTAACCATCCTGTGCTGTTTATCAAAGCGGGTAGAACTGTTATGGTATTTCCGCTTATCTGATAGTAATCCTTTGAAACGTCCCCCCACCCAGCTTGATACTTTGCTTGGAGCTTGCTTGGTGCTTTCTCTAGCGAAATATATAATGGACCGTTTCGATCTACCCATTGGAAAACTCGATTAGTGGGAGAGTTCGTCACATCCGGAGCCTCCACCGTCAACGTCAGCGTCATCGGATTAAAGCTCTTATCGTTAGTATCCTGGAATGTAAAGGTGAGCCTGT
>CAZGAM010000106.1:0-8041 GCA_964523685.1 uncultured Oscillospiraceae bacterium
CTCGTGAGTCTCCATTTTTGCTGTAGTAGGCGGCCAGCATATTCAGTGCCATGGTCTTTCCGAAGCGCCGGGGCCGGGACACACAAATCCGATTTCTGGAGGAATCTCCCAGTCTGCTGTTCGTAAAAGAAATCAGGCTGGATTTATCTACAAACAAGGGATTCTTCATGGCCTGACGAAACTTTTTGCTACTCGGGTTTACAAACACTCCCATCTCATGCATCTCCTTCTGGTACTATGCGTTTTTTACTCTGTAACTCAGTTTCCAGATATAGCTTGTTTTTACGTTCTGTCCGATACTTTCCCCAATAATTGCCTGTCTGGCAGGTCTCCTGTTGACCTGGGTCTTTCTGCGGCAGCTAATTCTATCGTGCTTGGCAAGCAATATCAACCGATTTTCTAATACAAGGATCATCCGTGCCATAAGGAGTATAGGTATGGGCATCTGGGCGTTGGATCGCTGACAGTTCCCCTGGTATGCCGGATAACTCTACGGTTTGCCTGATAAATTTTGTCTGACCGTCATTCAGAGAAATCATTTGAACCGGATTCTCTCTTCGCTCGCAGCGTTCAAAATGTCTGCGCATTCCCCCTTGCAACTGTGCTTATTCGTTTTATCTAGGCAGAGGCGGCTGCCCCTTCACAGTCTAACCACTGACTCCTAACCGACGAGATGTCGCACGCAGAGATTTGTTTCCTCCTGGGGAGATCCTGATCCTGGCTGGAGCATCTCTTCTCTGGCATTTCACACCTGTATCTATTTGAGCCTGTAAACAATCCGCCTGAGCATACTTTTTCCCCCCATTTTGGTGTACTGCCCCATGCTTTTTCCCCTTATTTTACCTTATCCGGCAATATTGCTCCATACATCTATAAATTAGATGATGTCGTTTTTCTAAAAAGAAAACTCCAAACAAGCTTTATAATAGGCAAACAAGGGACGCTGCAACTAAAGGTTTGGTCAAAATATTTGAACCGTCACCTGCCGGGGTGGCGGTTCACCTTTTCAACGCTAATTCGAATGGCAAAGCTGCCAAGTCGAAGCGCGTCTTTGAAAAGCAGCATGAATTGCTTCCGACTATCACTCCCTTGCACAGAGAGTGGGATAACCTCCACCGTTTTGTTCCTGCCTAATTCTCAGTTGCCCAAGCATCCTTCGGGTGCTCAAACACAGCACCCAGAAAATTAAAAGATAAATTTCCGCGATACGAATAGTGCACGCCGCCGATATACGAAGGCAAATCCGACAACATGCGCTGCTGGGGCTGCGTCTTTCCCCTATTTTGCAGTGTATCGCTTACTCCTACGGCAGAGCAAACTGAAGTATCGCTGGTACCAGCACCTGGGCGGCTATGGTCACGAAGCTGAAGTCATAGCCACTAAAAATAAGAAAAAGCTCCTACAGCCACAGCCGCAGGAGCCTTTCACAAAGCGATTACTCGTTTACCTCAATGACAACACCGGAGCCAACCGTACGACCGCCTTCACGGATAGCAAAGCGCAGACCTACTTCAATAGCAATCGGGGTAATCAGTTCCACATCCATGTCTACGTTATCGCCGGGCATGCACATCTCGACGCCTTCCGGCAGGGTAATGACACCGGTTACGTCCGTTGTACGGAAATAGAACTGAGGGCGATAATTCGTAAAGAATGGAGTGTGGCGCCCGCCCTCTTCCTTGCTCAGTACATAGACCTGGCCTTTGAACTTGGTATGCGGATGAATGCTCTTCGGAGCGGCCAGAACCTGACCGCGTACCACGGCTTTCTTATCGATGCCGCGAAGCAGGCATCCTACGTTGTCGCCTGCCTCGGCAAACTCCAGCGTTTTATGGAACATCTCCGTACCGGTAACAACTGTCTCCTGCGTATCACGGATACCTACGATCTCCACTTTATCGCCCACCTTCACCATACCGCGCTCCACACGGCCGGTTACCACCGTGCCGCGGCCGGAGATGGTGAACACGTCTTCAATGGGCATCAGGAACGGCTTGTCAGAAGCACGCTCAGGGGTCTTAATCCATGTGTCTACTGCATCCATCAGCTCCCAAATGCAGTTGTAAACCGGAGCATGCGGATCTGTTTCTGTGCTCACCAGAGCTTCCAGAGCCGAGCCCTTGATAATGGGGGTCTCATCACCGGGGAAACCGTACTGATCCAACAGCTCACGCACTTCCATCTCTACCAGTTCCAGAAGCTCCGGGTCATCTACCTGATCGCACTTGTTCAGAAACACCAGAATGTAGGGCACATTCACCTGACGAGCCAAGAGCAGATGCTCACGAGTCTGGGCCATAGGACCATCCGAAGCGGCAATAACCAAAATCGCACCGTCCATCTGCGCAGCGCCTGTAATCATGTTCTTAATATAGTCAGCATGGCCCGGGCAGTCCACATGGGCATAGTGCCTGGCTTCCGTCTGATATTCCACGTGAGCGGTATTGATCGTAATACCACGGGCCTTCTCTTCAGGCGCCTTATCAATCTGATCGTAGGCAGTATATTCGGCCGCTTCAGGGTCAGCCATGTGCAGAACCTTCGTGATGGCCGCCGTAAGGGTGGTCTTGCCATGGTCAATATGACCAATGGTGCCGATGTTCACATGGGGCTTGCTGCGGTTGAACATTTGCTTTGCCATTGCGTAAACCTCCTAAGTAGCAGAAAAAAATAAAATTTCACCTATGAACATTATACAATACACAAGAATCTTTTGCAATAAGATTTTATCTTCCGATGTGACCGCCTATTAGTTTCGATTGTTGATTCTGCGGTAGTTCTACATAATGACTTGGTTCCATCGAGTAGTTCGCTCTTCCCTGTGTTTTGCTGCGAAGGTCCGTCGCATAGCCAAACATACTGGCCAAAGGTACTCGGCAGTCAATGATGACAGCCCCATTTCGGAACTCCTGCCCCTGCACCTGGCCGCGCCGGGAGTTGATGTCCCCAATCACATCGCCCATATACTCCTCCGGCGTCGTGACCACCACTTTCATAATGGGTTCCAGCAGTGTCGGTCCTGCCTTCTCGCAGGCCTCCTTAAAAGCCATGCTTCCACAGATTTTAAAAGCCAGCTCAGAGGAATCCACCTCATGGAACTGACCGTCCAGAACCGTCGCCTTGATATCCACCATGGGATATCCCGCAACAACTCCGCCCTGCATGGCCCCCTGGATTCCCTGATCGATGGCAGGGATAAACTCCTTTGGAATAGCGCCTCCGGTCACAGCATCCACAAACTCATAGCCCTTCCCGGGTTCGTTGGGCTCAATCATCAATTTCACCTGGGCGAACTGGCCTTTTCCTCCGGTCTGGCGAGCATAACGTACCTCTACCGTGGCACTTTGCGTAATGGTCTCCTTATAGGATACCTGGGGCTTACCCACGTTAGCCTCTACCCGAAATTCCCGCAGAAGCCTGTCTACAATAATTTCCAGATGCAGCTCACCCATCCCGGCTATAATGGTCTGCCCGGTTTCTTCATCTGTGTAAGCTCGGAAGGTGGGATCTTCCTCCGCCAGTCTTGCCAGGGCTATGGTAAGTCTCTCTTCACCGGCCTTTGTTTTGGGCTCAATGGCCACCCGGATCACCGGCTCTGGAAATTCCATGGACTCCAGTACGATCTGGTTCTTCTCCTCGCAGAGGGTGTCTCCTGTTGTCGTTTCCTTCAGCCCCACCAGGGCTACAATATCTCCGGAATAAATGGTATCCAGCTCCTGGCGGTGATTGGCGTGCATGAGCAGGATGCGCGCCAGGCGCTCCCGCTTGCCCTTCGTGGAATTCATGACCACCGAACCCGCTTTTGCCGTTCCTGAATACACGCGGGCAAAGATCAGCTTCCCCACATGGGAATCCGCCTGAACTTTGAAAGCCAGGGCGGAAAACGGTGCGTCATCGGAAGACTCCCGCGTTACTTCCTGCTCTGTCTTCGGATTGACGCCCTTCACGGGAGGTATATCCAGCGGCGAGGGAAGAAAATCCACAATGGCATCCAGCAGCTTCTGCACGCCCTTATTCCGATAGCTGGTCCCGCAGGTCACACATACCAGTTTGCCTGTGATCGTCCCCTGCCGCAGAGCCGTGCGGATCAGATCTGCCGGGATTTCCTCTCCCTCCAGATAGAGTGTGGCGATCTGATCCGAGAGCATGGACGTTGCGTCAATCAGCTTCTCTCTGTATTCCTGGGCAAGGTCCATGAGTTCAGGAGGAATGTCCTCCACCTTCATGTCCTTCCCCAGGTCGTCATAGTAAACATCCGCCTTCATATCAACAAGATCAATAATGCCGCGGAAATCAGCCTCTTTCCCAATGGGAATCTGAATGGGAACCGCATTGCATTTCAGGCGGTCCCGAACCATATTGACCACATTGTAGAAATCGGCCCCCATGATATCCATCTTATTGATATAGATGAGCCGGGGTACATTATAATTGTCAGCCTGTCTCCATACTGTTTCTGTCTGGGGTTCTACACCGCCTTTGGCACACAAAACGGTGACAGCTCCATCCAGTACACGCAGAGACCTCTCCACCTCCACGGTGAAATCCACATGGCCCGGTGTGTCGATAATATTGATCCGATGATCTCTCCAGTGGCAGGTCGTGGCAGCGCTGGTAATCGTGATGCCCCTCTCCTGCTCCTGAATCATCCAGTCCATGGTGGCGTTGCCCTCATGGACCTCCCCAAGCTTGTAGTTTACGCCGGTATAAAACAGGATGCGCTCTGTCGTCGTCGTTTTACCGGCGTCAATATGGGCCATTATGCCGATATTTCTGGTTTTTTCAAGGGAATACTCTCTCGGCATGTTCTTATCCTTACCGTGGAATTAATAGCGAAAATGCGCAAAGGCTTTATTGGACTCCGCCATCTTATGGGTATCTTCGCGCTTTTTCACTGCAGCGCCTGTATTATTGCAGGCATCCATAATCTCTCCGGCCAGGCGCTCTTTCATCGTCTTCTCACCGCGCTTGCGGGCATAACTGACAAGCCAGCGCAAGCCTAAAGTCTGACGGCGGACTGGGCGCACCTCAATGGGCACCTGGTAGGTGGCGCCGCCGACACGACGGGCCTTAACTTCCAGACTCGGCATAATATTATTCAACGCCTCGGTGTAAGCCTCCATGGGGTCCTTCCCTGTCTTCTCCTTAATAATATCAAAGGCAGAGTACACGACCTTCTGCGCTACACCCTTCTTGCCGTCCAGCATGACCTGGTTGACCAGTTTGGTCACCAAGACAGAATGATACACAGGATCCGGCAAGATCTCTCTTTTGGGAACGTTACCTCTTCTGGGCACTTAAACTTCCCTCCTTCATAGGAATGAATTCACCGGTACTCGAAAGTGTCTTTCGACTTCCGCTTGCGCCCTGACGTTCCTACTATATATAAGAACCAACAGGGACGCTGTTGGGTGATTACCTTACTTCTTGGGACGCTTGGCACCGTATTTCGAGCGACCCTGGCGGCGGCCATCCACACCCTGCGTATCAAGGGAACCGCGGATGATATGGTAACGCACACCTGGCAGATCCTTCACACGGCCGCCGCGAATCATGACGACGGAGTGCTCCTGCAGATTGTGACCGATTCCCGGTATATAGGCCGTCACCTCATAGCCGTTGGTGAGCCGCACACGGGCGATCTTCCGCAAAGCAGAGTTAGGCTTCTTGGGTGTAGAAGTACGGACCGCTGTGCAGACGCCACGCTTCTGGGGGGAAGACAAATTTGTCTCCCGGTTCTTCAGGGTATTAAGGCCCTTCTGCATTGCCGGGGAAGTGGACTTATAGGTCACCTTTTCCCTGCCCTTTCGGACCAGCTGGTTAAAAGTAGGCATTTCTTTACCTCCTTCCTGAAAAATTTCCTGTTACGCAAATTGTTATTTTAACATATCTGTTCTCTCGTGTCAACCAGAGTGCAAAAGAAAAATTGAGCGCAGTTTCACGCAAAATTCAGTCATCTCTGGCGGAAAAAGGCATCTTTTGGAAGCATTCAAAATTTCAACGCAGATGCGGCACAGGAGCGTGTTATCCAGCCCCTGGCCAAATCGGTTTTTTCGCCGACAAATTGGCTGCGGGCAATGTATGGGTGAGCCTGCGACCCGCCTCTTCTGTTTCCCCCGCCTGCGGGGGATCTGTCAGGGGGGCATGGTTCGCCTGGGCGCATAGCAGCCTGCGGAACCTCCAAAGAATCTGCCTGGCTGGAGCAGGAATTCCCTTCCTGTGTCCGCTGTCCGTTTCCGGGAGAGCCTAAGCCTCCCGTGCTTTTTCAAGATTTTGCAAGACAGCTGCACCCGGAAAAAGGGCCCCTTGGCGCATGGAGATTCCCGCTTGGCCCGCCGTCAAGTTCTATTTCAAAGCAGCCAGGCAGACGCAGACAGTATCTTTCCTGCCTGCCGACCGAATTTTACATACCCAGACAGGTGCCCGCACGCGGCACCAAATAATACTTTTCCAGCTTCTTTCTTTCCGCTGGCCCTATCCCCATCTCTGATCGAAGATACGCTTCTACAGTACCGTATTCCTCCTCAATGCATTCCAGATAAAATTCCCCATTTTTCTCATATACTGGAAATACTTCTTCCATCAGGGCCAGATCCTCCGCCGAAGCGCCCTCTTCCCGATACTGCGCCAGCTGCTTTTGCGCAAACAGATTGGTTCTGAGGTACTCCGCTATGACAGAACTTCTCTCAAATCCCAAAGCACTCATAACAAGCATAGCCGCTGCTCCCGTTCGGTCCTTTCCCTGTGTGCAGTGCCATAAGATCGGCTGCCCGTTTGACTGCAGCAATTTCTGAAAAAAAGCAGCATAAGCTTCCTTTGCCAAAGGGTGCAGAGCAATCAGTTTGTAAAAGTCGTGAAACACTTTCCGCACTTCTTCGGGAACTCTGCTCTGAATCGGAATATAGACCTGCAGATCCGGTACCGGCGGCAGATGACAGTTGATGCTTCCCGGTACCCGCTTATCCGGATACTTCTCCCTTTCCCGATGGTCGCGCATATCTATAATGCAGTGAATGTGTAAATCCGACAGTCTTTTTATGTCTTCTTCCGAGGCATTTCCCAAATGGCCGGTTCGAAAGAGAACTCCTTCCCGGATTCTGGCCCCATCCGCTCGTTCCCATCCGCCCAGATCTCTGGCATTGTCTATTCCGTCAAACTCATATATCATGTTTCTTGCCTTCCCTCCGTTCGTATTCCAAACACCAGGAACGAACACAGCATTCACTACATCGGGGGACACGGGCTGTGCAAACTGCCCGGCCGTGGTAAACGATGCGATGGCAAAAATCAGAGCTTTCCTCCGGGGGCAGAATCGCCCGCAGAGCCGTTTCAATCCGGACGGGATCTTTCTCTTCTACCAGTCCCATACGGTTCGACAGACGGATGCAATGTGTATCTACCACAACGCTCCCTGGTACTCGGTATACATCTCCCAGAATCAGATTGGCGCTTTTGCGGCCGACCCCGGGCAATCGAAGAAGATCGTCCATATTGTCCGGCACGATCCCGCCAAAATCACGGATCAGCATTCTGGCGGCTCCCACTATATCTCTGGCTTTTGCTCTGAAAAAACCGCAGGAACGGATATAGGGCTCCACTTCTTCCGGCTCGGCAGCGGCTAAGCTCTCCGGGGTAGGAAATCTTGCAAACAGAGCCGGTGATATCCGGTTGACTCTCTCGTCCGTGCACTGGGCTGCCAGCCGGACCTGCACCAGCAATTCCCAAGCCTCTGTATGATTGAGCGTGCAGGCAGCCAGGGGATAGGCTGCTGCCAGAGCCTCTATAATGTGAGCAACCTGTTCTGCCGTTCTCATATTGTCCTCTCCTGCTGCCTTGGCAGTCTGCCCTCCCGGACTTTCTTCCATTTCCAAACTTCCATCTTCCATAAAGTCAACTGAAACCACGAAAATGCAAAACACGGACACCCTGCCGCTGCGATTGGGAAATTTTTCTGGTAAATGTGTGCATCCTGTGTTATCATGATGCTAAGTGAGAACTGTTTTTTCGCTCTTCCGCCTCTGCTGGGATGCTTCCAATACAG
>CAZGAM010000107.1:0-2702 GCA_964523685.1 uncultured Oscillospiraceae bacterium
TCTTTCAATTCTTTTGTGATTTCCATCTTACCCAGACCAGCTTCAACTTCCACATCTGTGGTAGGCGTGGGCTCCGGTGCCGCGGTGGGTTCCGTGGTAGGAGTAGGCTCCGGTGCCGCAGTGGGTTCTGTGGCTGAACCTGGATCCGGGGTTGGGGTTGGCTCTGTACCATCCAGCACCGTGATTTGAACGGACCTGGTAACGGTTATAACCTGATTAGGATAATTGCTGCTGTCTGGATGGGTAAATTCTATCTCCACAAGGACAGCTGCATGACCTGCCGCTTTGCCGGTAATTGTGACTTCCAGGGAGTTGGCTCCCTTTTGCTGCAGATCAACGACCTGGCCGTCATGCTCACCTGTCAGCGTAAAGTTTACCCTTTCCGGAGTGCCTGCCTGAATTGCGGCTGCAAGAGTCTCACTGCCGCCTGCTTTTACTTCCAGTGTGTTCGGAACCGTGAAGCCTATTTCTGCAGGGTAGGGAATCTCATTGGCTCTGTGGGTTTCACTGCTGGCGATGCGGGCAAAGATCGTTCCCGCCGCAGGCGCCAAAGCGCCGCTGTCCAGTTGAACAATCAGAGAAGGAGCTCCTTCCGTTACTTTCACGATCTCACTCACCATGGTGGCTTCGTCTTCTGACGCACTTTTATAGAACACAACGGTATCGCCTGATTTCAGCCCGCTGGCGGCCACATCGACTACAGCATAGTCGTCATAACCAAGTTCGTCAGGCAGATTATAGACGGCCGCTTTGATCGTGCGGGTATCGGCTTCTTCCGCAAGATTGACTATGGTACTTCCGGTAACAACATGGTAATTTTTGGTGTCTTTCGGGGTGAATACCCATTGGTAACGTTCCCCGCCTTTTTCGACAGGTTTTTCAGCGTACTCCCATGTGAAGGTGCCTTCAAGGTCTTTATCATCTACGCCTTTCGGCCGGCTTTTCAGATCCGCATCACTGAGGAGCGTACCTTTTTTGACCGCGATCTCCTTTTCCACGTCTTTGATGTCTGGATCCGCTTTGTTGATCGTCAGAGTTACCGTAATAGTATTCTCTGCGAAATTGGCATCATCCGGGGAAACAGTCACCTGCACATCATATATTCCCGCATCCGTTGGTGGATCTGCGTTCCATGTATCCCAGGAGAGGAGGTTATTGCTGATTTTCCTGACAAGATCCTGATGGTGCCGGTACATGATCTCCACGGTCACACTGGAAGGGTCGATTCCGGCCTCAGTGACCTTGACATCCCCTTCAAGACTTTGCGCCTTACCGTCGTAGGTCACCGCCTTGTCTGCTACCGTAAACTGGATAGGCGGATTATCAACAAGCGGGATATCAACAGTCATCTCACCGGGTGAGGTGTAGTTTTGGGTATTGGCAGGGGTGAACAGCCATGTCGCCGTGAATTTACCATCCTGATCTACTATTTCCGTTTTGGGTTCCTTCCACGTAAAAGTTCCCTCCACTACTTTGGTGGTATCATGGGGATTTACAAAGATCGCGTTAAGGGGAACTGTTTCCAGGGTTCTACCCTTGGAACCATAACCGGTATTGAGTGTATCTTCCAGCAGTTTTGGCACAGCTTGTACCACGCTCATAGTGCCGGCATTTGCCGCTGAACTGGCAAGTTCATAATTGCCGGCGTGGAACGCTGCTGTAATTGGGTATTCACCGACATTAGCCAATGCGGTTGTGCCACCGCAGGACCATTCCACATCGAGCACACTGGCATCTTCTCCCGCTGCGAGACCGGTAAAAGTGAACTGGTCTGCCGTCAGATTGAAAGTATCACCATATCCTTTGGTAAGTCTCTCTGTTGGCTGAATAGATGTGATAGTCGCCGGGGTAATCGCCGCCGTGAGGGACGCGTGATGGATTCCTTCCTTCAGGCGATAGTTTTCAGCATCTCTCCCTATCAATGCGACAGGTTTGAAGGTAACAAATTTTCTATCACCCACATCCTTGCTGTTGAACCACGCTTCACAGGACGCTGTATCCAGCTGCACATCGTCTCCGGATACCACGCTGCTCAAATGCACCTTATCCAGCTCGGCTTTCGTTGTACCGTCATAGACTTTGTTTTTGGCTGAGGCGGTTACATCGATTTCGCGTTTGTTGATGGTGAAATCGAATATCTCGGAAGCTTCCGCATAGATATCTGTTCCCTCAATGGATGCCTTCACTGAGTATTCCCCGGCTTTGTAGGGAACGTCCTCTGTCCATGTATCTTCTCCTGCATCCTTGAGCTTGTACTGAACAGTGATATTTCCTTTATTGCCAGCCGGCCTGTCTGAGGAAAATGTCATCCCGTGGGGGAGTTTATTATAGGTAAAACTGCTGCCGCTGGTTGCATGAATGTCAGTCGGAATTTTGGCACTGACATGGACATCCGTTGTGCCTTCCACAGACGAATAGTTCTTGCTGGAAGGTGTAAATACCCATGTAAACGGGTGCGTCCCTTCAGTCAGAGACCCGGCAGATTGGCCCTCGCTCCACGTCAGCGTACCTTCGACGATCCAACCATCCTGTTTTGGATGATGGAACGAGCCGTTCAATGCCGACTTTTCCAGGCTGTCGCCGGCCTTCACCGCCGAGGCAGTTACCGTCTCCGATCCAGCAGGTTCAACGGCTGTGACTTGCAGATGGCTATTCTCAGCCAGCTTTACATTATAATTTTTGTTCCAGTCGGCAAGTGTAAT
>CAZGAM010000107.1:2712-8018 GCA_964523685.1 uncultured Oscillospiraceae bacterium
AAGTGTAATTTCATAGCTGTCCACAACGGCATCTTCCGAAAATCCGGCGCTGGAGAATTTAAGTCCCAGATCATTTAAATTCACAGATTCAGGGGCTGTAATGTGCTTCAGCACCTCTTCATTTGTCAGCGTGTCGCCATATGGTTTGCTTATATCCTCTTGCAGGGAAAGACTGATTTCCTTCGAAGAAAGAACATCAAAATGAACCGTTACGATTTTGATATCGTTGGACCGGATATACATTGTTTCATCGTAGGATCCGACTTCGAGACCCGCCTTTGGCGACACGGTAATCTTTACTATACCATCTGTATCTGCAGGTAACTTGCCTTCTGCTATTTGCTCTTGTCCTTCGATTTCCACCTCAAATTTGTCGGTGCTGACCGGCAATGATAATGGGCAGGGCTGGTTTCCTGTGTTCTTGACCCAAATGGAACCCGAACCGGAGGGCGTTTCGCCATAATTGTAGTCACCTATATCCAGTGTGTGCCCCGTATCTGGAAGTGGTTGCGCATCGGAACTAGAAGGATCTTTGTCATACAGGCTGATCCTGGTTATTTTCTTAACGCCGTAGGCTGCATATACGTCATATGTGTTGTTCCCACTTGCGGTGATTTCAGAAATTTTGGTAATCAGATCTGCATAATCTGTCTTACCTTCCTCCTTTGCCCAGCCCAGAAAACTGCTGGCTTCTTCCCCTACCGGGGTCACTTCCGGCACGTTATAATAGGATAATAAGATATCCTTCGTTCCGTAACCGGTATAATCTGATGAGCCATCTTCAAACTGCCCTTTGGTTGTTACATGGAAATTTACCTGAACTATGTCAAGCGGAAAACTTTTATTATAAGTCCCGCTTTCACCGTTGTCAGTCATCTCCAGTGTATACTGACCGGGTTCAGAAAACGGATTACTAGCAAAGCTCCAGTAAAGAGCCTGTCTGGCATTGGTTATTTTGTATTCTGGAAGAGCAATATCTTCTCCTGACGGTTTTGCAAGTTTGAAACTGAACCTATCCTTGTTATCAGTAAAAAACGTTGAAAATTGACTCCAGTTTAGACCTGTTGATTTAAAATCGAGCTTGACCACATATTCCTCAGTGTTGGGGACAAAAGGCGCCTGTTTCTCCCAGTAGCCAACCTTACCATCATCTAATGTTTGAGGTTCTCCGGTTGCTGCTACAGGTTTTGCAGCGCTTGTCGACATGTCAGGTTCTTCCGCTGCGGTTTCCTCTGAGGAGTCTTTTTCGTTTTCTGCTCCAGCAGAAGGAGATGCCGTCTGGGTAGAGTCTGTCAGGTTCTGATCGGCTGTCGGGGTGACCTCTGGAGTCGCTGATGGCTCAACTGATGGAGAGACTGTTGGGGTTGGTTCTTCTGTGGGTACAGTCGTT
Source organism: uncultured Oscillospiraceae bacterium (assembly GCA_964523685.1). Lineage (GTDB taxonomy): Bacteria > Bacillota > Clostridia > Oscillospirales > Oscillospiraceae > CAJOIG01. The sequence continues at coordinate 4,103 of CAZGAM010000107.1, forward strand.
GGCTCAACGGACGGCGCCGGCACTTCCGTGGGAGCCGCCGTTGGTTCTGCTGACGGGGTAGGCACTTCCGTGGGAGCCGCCGTTGGTTCTGCTGACGGTGCAGGCACTTCGGTGGGAGCCGCCGTTGGTTCAACGAACGGTGAAGGCTCTTCCGCGGGAGCAACAGTTGGTTCTGCTGATGGAGTCGGATCCTGCGGCGCCATTCCGGCGGATGCTTCCATACCCAGCCCGGCCATCATAATCAGGCACAATACCGCAGCAAGCCACTTCACGATCTTGCGGTTTCTCATAAATAACCTCCTCCATACATCCGCTCGGGAAATTTCACACTTTTTTGATTTGCTTGAGATTGAGGGGAACAACAGGAACAAACCGGAGATCTACTTATCCGCAGCGCTCCGGTTTATGTATGTTTGTGAGATGCCGAAGCTTGCTGGCACAATCTGCGTGCAGCTCTTCCTCTGAAGGTGCCGCCTGGCACCTGGACAGTCACTTTCTGACAGGATCAACGCCGACTTTGACGGCTCTGGCAATATACTCGTCTAACGTACCCTTAGGCTGTCTCTTTCGCCTTTTTTTATAAAGCTCACAGGGTACGGCACGTACTCAGCAAGTGCGCTTTTCAGGATATAGGCAAGTATAATTCTGCTCGAAAGCAGCTTTTTCACCGGCGCATCCAAAACGCGGTCCTGTCTTTTTCCGCGGCTTTCAGGTTTGAGCCGGTTCGTTTGGCTCCCTCATGACCTCCGGATTTATCATCCCTCTTGGTATCTTTCCAAAGAGGATCTCAGCTGGCCCTCATTATATCACATCGCGAGCGGTGGTATCAAGGGATTCTTCCAAATTCTCTTGCACGTATTTCTAGCGTGCTCAAGCGCATAGAAATGGACATGGCATGGATCTTGGGAGCACCTTTCCACCGGCATAGCCCGATTGTCCTTATCCCTTTGAAAAATGCCCGTCCAGATACAAAAGGGGGATGTGGATCCCGCCCTGTAGGTAGCAGGAGACGAGGAAACGGTTGACAAGGGGTGTACCAGCAGTTATAACAAGAGTATAACAAAAGTTACCAAAACGGTAAACGGCTTACGCTGGTCGGAGGGCTTACGGCATGACCCGCGGCCCGCTCCCAGGCGAGGCCGGAGCAGAGGAATGACAGGCAGAGGCGGAATCCCAAAAGAGTCATAAATCAAGATGGAACTTAATCACATCGCGCGTTATGCGCAGAAAGGAGCATTATGGAAAATAGAACCGGCAGTACTTTTTCCCTGAGCCGGAGGCTTGGTTCAACGACCTATAGTACTACCGTCCATTTCAGGGTAAGCAACACAGAGAGCTACGAAGATAAAATTTTACGGATGATCCGCAATAAGCTGGTACAAACGGGCAAAAGTGTGGTACAATAAAGGCACCACTAATGAGCCGTCAGTCTGAAAGGAACGTCTCATATGGAACCCAGACAGACGGAAGAAAAGATCACAGCTATATTGAGCGACTTTCCTGCGACGATGAGATTGCAGGCGACAGCAACTCCATTGTCAATCAAAACGTATGTTGGAGGACTACGCCGCCCAGCAGGGCCTTGCTAACTGCGTCTACTATACGGACGATGGTTTCGGCGGCACCTTTGGTGCCCAGGCTGGAAACGGATGCTGGCCAGGCATCGAAGCCGGGAAAGTTGGGCGTGGTATTGGCCAAGGATATGTCCTGTACAGGAAGGGACTTCTTACAGGCAGGCTTCTATACCGAAGTGCTGTTCAGGCAGCACAACGTCTGTTTCATCGCCATAGGGAACGGCGCGGGCAGCATGGATAGGAACAGCAGCGAGTTTGCGCCTTACCTCAACATCATGAACGAATGGTATCTGCGGAATTGTTATCCGGAAGCAGTTGGCCGCCTGTCAGGCAAGGGGAAAAGCCGGGAAACCGGGACCAATGAGGCGATCTGCGGATATATATATAAAATCCGGAAGATAAGCATCACCGGCTGATCGATGAGAAGCGGCGGCGGTAGTACGGCCCATTTTTCTCAGCATGGAGGGAAACGGGCCCTGGAAGATAGCGGAGATACTACGCGATGAGAAAGTAGACCGTCCATCCTGCTATCTTGCCCACCACGGGAGGGGAACACAGAAGAACACAGTGAACTGGCGTGGCAATACGGTCGGCGCTATCTTATCCAAGCAGGAGTATATGGGCCATACCGTCAACTTCCGCTCTCACAAGGAATCGTACAAGGATAAGTGCGGTATCAAAAAGCCGCCGGAGGAATGGCTGATTTTTGAGAATCCCCATGAGGGTATCATCGACCCTGAAACATGGGCGTTGGCCCAGCAGGTAAAAAAGATCGTGCGGCGCATGGACGGCACCGGTGTCGCCAGTCCTCTGAATGGCCATGTCTACTGCGCCGACTGTGGGAGCAAAATGTCCAATCACAGAGGCATCGCCCGCTTTGCGTGAGGTCAGAGGCTGATCCGGTGAGCGGGTTGCATCCGTAGGACCACTACGATTGCAACACATAGTACCATTCCAGGCATCGGGAGCTGAAAGAGTGTACGGGAAATTATATCAGAACGAACTCGCTGCGTACTCTGGTACTGAGCACCATGCGAGAGGCCAGCAAATACGCCGTCTCGAAGGAAGCGGAGTTTAAGCGGAAGATACTGGAGGCATCCTCCTCTCGTCAGGCAGAGGCAGCCAAGGAGATAAAGCGAAAGCTGAATCGGGCAGACCGACGGTTCAAGGAACCGGGCGCGCTGTGAAAGAAGCTGTACAAATCCTACGCTAGCGGGAAAATGCCTGAAAAGCGGTATGAACTGCTTTCCTACGAATATGAGAGCGGGAACAGGACGAATTGGAACGCACCATCGAAGAAGGACAGGCGGCGATCACAGCCTTTAACGAGGAGGCGGACAGGGTCGACCAGTTTCTCGCTTTTGGCCCAAAAAGTACACGGATTACTCAGTGCTGACTCCACAGATGATCTATGAGTTTGTGGATAAGATCTTTGGATATGCCCCGGATAAATCCAGTGGAGAACGGGAGCAGGAAGAGGTGATCTATCTGAAATTCATCGGCAAGACGGACATTCCTCAGTATCAGCCTACGCCAAAGGAGCTGGCAAAGCTGGAGAAGGACCGGCAGCGCAGGGACCGCTATAGGGAGCGTTACCAGGAGAAAAAGCGCCGGAAGGAATTACAGAGCGCAACAGCATGACAGGAGGTGATCCGCATGACATTTTCGATTGAAGAACTGAAACAAAAGATCACGCCGATTGCTCGGAAGTATGATTTGCGTGCTGTATATTTGTTCGTATGCCCGGAATGAAGCGACGGATCAGAGCGATGTGGATATTCTGATAGACCGCGCCGGTTCAAAGATCAAGGGTATGTTTGACATGGGCGCGCTGTATGAGGAACTATCCGCAAGCGTCGGCAAGCAGATTGACCTTGTGACCATGCAGACGCTGGAACAGCAAAGCACCCGGCAGCGCACACCGCTTTTTGTTTCCAATGTTGAGGCGGAGCGGGTAAAAATCTATGAATAGAGACGACTGGCAGAGACTGCTGCACATTCAGACCTATTGCCGCGATATAGCAAAATTCATCGACAGATTTGGCGATAGCTAGGAAACCTTTACGCGGGACAGAGCATATTTCAGCGCGGTATCCATGTGCATTCTGCAAATTGGAGAATTAGCAAACGGACTGTCGGATGAGTTCCGTGAGCAAACAAAAGCGGAGGTGCCATGGGGACAGATTCGTGGTATGAGGAACTGGCTTGCTCATGCGTATGCGGAGATGGACGAAAGCATGACATGGGAAACAGCGACGAACGACATCCCAAAGCTGGCGGTCTTCTGTAAGGAACAGATCGACCAGGACAAGCAGAACGCCCAAGAAAAGCCGTCCGTGCTT
>CAZGAM010000108.1:0-7879 GCA_964523685.1 uncultured Oscillospiraceae bacterium
CTATCTCTACTCCAGGCGATTGCGTGGTGCTATTGGTCTTCGGCTTGTGCAGCAGTCTGATCCTCGCTTGGTGCCTATAAATGGTTTCTGTTCGTCGGGGTTTGCCCGTGAGGTTCATTCCTGTCCCCCTATCCGGCTTCCTTCCCATTCCACGTTGCCGTGGACACCCTTGCCTTCGGCTGTATTCTTCCCGTTACCGGGCAGATTCGAGACTTTCACCCGTTAGAAACGCGCGCCGCCGGGCGCTCCACCCAGAAAAAAGCGGTGCGGATTTTCCGCACCGTTTTTCATTTTGTCCCAAATATCCGATCGCCTGCGTCTCCCAGTCCGGGAACTATATATCCATGCTCATTGAGATGATCATCCAGAGCCGCAGCATAGATATTTACCTCCGGGTGGGCCTTCTGCACTGCTTCCACACCCTCTGGAGCCGCAATGATGCACATCAGTTTGATATGCTTCACGCCCACTTCCTGCAAAAAAGTGATGGCTGCTACTGCGCTCCCGCCGGTAGCCAGCATGGGATCCACCACAATCACATCTCTTTCCGTAATATCGGGGGGCATCTTAAAATAATACTTCACAGGAGCCAGGGTCTCCGGGTCACGGTACAAACCGATATGGCCTACCTTCGCGCTGGGGATCAGATCCACCATGCCATCCACCATACCAAGTCCGGCGCGAAGAATAGGAACTACCGCCAGCTTCTTGCCGGAGATCCGGTGACAGGTCGCTTCTCCCACCGGTGTCACGACTTTGACCTCTTCCAGAGGCAGGTCACGGGTTGCTTCGTAGCACATAAGCTTTGCGATCTCACTGACCAGCTCCCGAAACTCCTTCACGCTCGTGTTCGCATCGCGGAGAATCGAAAGCTTGTGCTGAATGAGAGGGTGGGAAAAAACCATTAGATTGCCCATCATATTCAACTCCTTTTTAAATTTTCACTCGAATCGATGCACATCCTGACGGCTGCGGACCGATTTTCCATGCTTCCGCCTGACGATATTCAGCCAAAGCGGTCCAATATTTGCGCTACCGGAGACAGGTAGCTCTCACCGAACAGATTGACGTGGTTGAGCAGATGATACAGGTTGTAGATTTCTCTCCGTTCCCGATATCCTCTGTCAATGGGATAGATCTCCTGATAGGCCGCATAGAAGGCAGGAGAAAAGCCGCCAAACAACTCTGTCATGGCCAGGTCCGCTTCATGGTGCCCTACATAGACCGCCGGATCCAGAATCCACGCCTGGCCGTCCGGTCCGCACAGAGCGTTTCCACTCCATAAGTCCCCATGCAGCAGAGAAGGCCTCTCCGGCTCCGGCAGATAGTCATCCAAATGCTCCATCAGCCGATTTGCCTGCCGAATCATCCGTCCGCTCAATTTTTTCCCTGCCAGCCTGATCTGCGGCTGCAGACGGCAGTCCCGGAAAAACTCGGACCACTTCTCACAAGGGGTATTGCTCTGCCGCGTTGTGCCGATAAAATTGTCCGAACAAAGGCCATACCGCCCGGTTCCTGCCCCAAGAAAGCCGGTACAGTCCGCTCTGTGGAGCAGGGCGAGCTGATGGCCAAAAATCTCCCAGTACTTTTCCTTCGGAGGGGCGGAAGGAATATATTCCATCACCAGGAAGGACAGGCCCAGACTATGGTCTGTCCCCAGAGCCAGTGCCTGCGGCACACCGATCACATTCGGCTGGCGCAGCATCTCCAGGCCCAGGGATTCCGCCTCAAAAAGGGACAGTCTGGCCGGCGTATTGGATTTCATAAACGCCGTCCTCCCATCCGACAGTTCCAACCTGGCTGCCTGGTTGATGTCGCCGCCATATACAGGCCGCTTTGCCTCAAGAACCGCCTCCGGCCCGAATACCGCCGATATGGCACCCTGTAGGGAATCTGCCTTTCTAATGGCCATCTTATCTCCTTCTGCTGGAACTATTGTACACCCATCACGAACCGCCTGCAACCGTCCGAATTTTGGCTCTTTGCCGAGAGAAACCGGCTTTCCGAAGCCAGGATTCCGCGGTATGCCAAAACTTCCCGCACCCAAAGCGCAGAAATTCTACAGGGGCAATGGATTCCGACTTTCTTCCTCCTGTGCGCACTCCACCTGGTTCTCCCGCATCCTTGACAGCCTCTCCCGCTCCGCCTGGCTGAGACGCAGATAAACCGGCATCAGCTCTTCCGCGCTGACCGGCTCACTGCCCCGGGCGGCCAGTCCCACGCCCCGGGCATTCTGCAGCCGCAGAGGTTCAGGCGCCATCACCACCGGCACCTGCTTCCGGTCCAATGCCTGCCAGCACAGCTCCGCTCCATCTCCCAGAAGGACCCATGGTTTTGCGATGCGAATGAGTTCTTTTTGAAGATCCGCCACAGAAATGGCCCTGTCCTCGGTAAGGCGTACCGGCTTTTCCCCCTGTACCTCGAAAAGGGCGTTATAAACCTGGCCCCGGCGGGCATCCATAACACAGCAGAGCATCTGCTCCCGGCCTGTCATCCCGCCATAGGCCATAGCCTCCAGGGTAGAGACACCCACAGCCGGGATTTCCAAGGCCCAGCATAATCCTTTCGCCTCTGCCAGTCCTATTCGCAGGCCGGTGAAGGAACCCGGACCTCTGCTTACCGCCACCTGATCCAGGTCTGCCGGTTTTTTCTCCAGATTCCGCAGCAGGTCCTCTGCCATAGGGAGCAGGGTCCTGCTGTGGGTGAGACCCGCGTTCTGCAGGGAGAAGGCGAGCATTTTTTGCTCTTCAAAGATCGCCGCGGACGCCGCTTTGGCTGAGCTCTCCAGCGCTAATGTGAGCATAGAGCCTCTCCTTCCACGGATATCTCCCGGTCGTTATCCCCGGTCCTGGTAAAGTGGATACGCACCTCATCTCCTTCAAAGGCCTCCGGGACATTTTCACTCCATTCTACCACACATACACCCTTTCTGGAAAGATAATCTTCCCAGCCTATGTCGTACAGCTCCTCGCTTCCACCCAATCGGAACATATCGAAGTGGAAAAGAGGCCGCTCCCCCAGATACTCGTTCACAATGGTAAACGTGGGACTTGTCACGAGGGCGCTCAATCCCATGCCCCGGGCCATTCCCCGGACAAAAGCGGTTTTCCCGCATCCCAAATCTCCATACAGAGCCACTACCGTACCGGCTGGAAGATTTTTGGAAAACGCTTCCCCCAGTGCCTCCGTTTCCGCTTCACAATGTGTATGATAGACCATAACCGCCCTCCGCGCACAGGCTGAACATACCGCCTGTCTCCTCTTCCGGTTTCTTCCGGCCCGCCGGCCTCACTTATTACAGCTCCATGGTCGCGTAGGCGTTCAAATCGCTTCCTGCCGTATGGCCCGCCTGGAACTCATAATAACCCTGCGCCCCAATCATAGCTGCATTATCCCCGCAAAGGCGCAGGGGCGGGACAAAAAGCTTCCTTCCCGACTGCCGGCACGCCTGCTCGAAGTCTCGGCGAATCCGGGTGTTGGCTGCCACCCCTCCGGCTGCCGCCACCTGTTGATAGCCCAAAGCATCTGCCGCCTCCATGGTCCTGCCAACCAGCGACGTACTTACGGCCCGGCAGAGACTGGCGGCCAGGCCCGCCTTGTCTATCTCCTGACCCGTCTGCCGGGCATGATGCACAAGGTTCATCACGGCGGTTTTCAACCCGGAAAAACTCATATCATAGGGGTTGCCGTCGTTCACTACCGGCTGAGGAAGAGGATACGCCTGGTCATCTCCCCGCTGGCTCAGCTCGTCGATGGGCTTTCCACCCGGGTACCCCAGGCCCAGAACCCTGGCGGACTTATCGAAGCACTCTCCCGCCGCATCATCCCGCGTCCTGCCCAGCACAACCATGTCGGTATACCCCCGCACATCCACCAGCATGGTATTGCCCCCCGAGATGGCAAGGCACAGGAATGGCGGTTCCAGTTCCGGAAAAGCCAGGTAATTGGCAGCAATATGGCCTCGGATGTGATGGACAGGAATCAGAGGTATATCCAGCGCCAGAGCCGCGCTTTTGGCAAAATTGACCCCCACCAGTACGGCCCCGATCAAGCCAGGCGCGTACGTGCAGGCGATCGCATCAAGGTCCCTTCTGGAAATGCCCGCCTTTTGAAGTGCCCTGTCTGCCAGCAGCGCAATGACCTCCAGGTGGCTGCGGGCAGCAATTTCCGGCACCACGCCCCCGTAGATCTCATGCAGGGCTACCTGGGAGAAAACCTCATCCGAGAGAATTTTTCTGCCGTCTTCCACCACCGCCGCGGCGGTCTCATCACAGGAAGATTCAATAGCTAAAATCTTCATTGTCTCCCCTTTCGCCTATCTTGCCCGCCTGTCCTCCGGCCTGAAGCCGGCCCGTTTGTCCTGCCCGCCGGCAGGGCACTCTACCCTGGAAACGACCTGCCCCCGGCTACAGAAACAGCTTCATGACAATCGCATCCTCGTGCTGCTTCTGATAGTAATTTTTCCGCCGCCCGACGGGGGAAAAACCTACCTGTCTGTACAGGGATATCGCCGCCGCATTCGACTCGCGCACCTCCAGCGTAAGAAAGCGCAGGCCGGACTGCCTGGCATCGGCCAGCACCGCATCCATCAGCGCTTTTCCCACGCCTCTGCCGCGATATTCGGGCAGAACAGCCAGGTTGTCCAAACTGCCCTCATCCAAGACTTTGGTCAGGAGCGCATAGCCGACCGCTGCCTCCCCGCTCTGGGCCAGCAGAAAACGGCTCGCCAGCGAGAGAAGGACATTTTGCGGCCAGGGATCCTCCGGGAAGCAGATCTGCTCCATCTGCGCCAGTCGGAGCGCGTCGTCCGGCCCCGCCTGCCGGATCGTTACACGCTGCGCAAAGGCTTTTCCCGCCTCAGTGGACATCTGCCCAGCTTCTGCCTATATGCGCGTCCGCCGTAAGAGGCACCGAATAGGTCACCACATGCTCCATTTCTTCCTTCAGGATCTCCGCAGCCTGGGGTCCCAGCTCCTCCGGGCACTCCACAATCAGCTCATCATGGACCTGCAGCAGCAGTTTCGCCTGCGGCAGTTCCCGGTTCAGGCGGTTATGTACCCGGATCATGGCCAGTTTCATAATATCCGCCGCCGTTCCCTGGATCGGCATATTCCGCGCTACCCGCTCTCCAAAAGCCCGCACATTGGCATTGGATGCGTTCAGTTCCGGAATGGGACGGCGACGGCCGAAGAGCGTGGCTACATAACCGCTCTCCTTTGCCTGCGCAATGGTGCGTTCCAAATATTCCCGCACCGCCGAATAGCGGGCCAGATAGGTTTCAATATAAAGTTTCGCCTCTGCCTGGGTCACGCCAATATCCTCACTGAGAGAGTGGGCGCCAATGCCGTACACAATACCGAAATTCACCGCTTTGGCCCGCCTTCTCATCTCCGGCGTCACTTCACTGCGGTCCACTCCAAATACCTGGCTGGCGGTCACCGCGTGAATATCTTCCCCGGACAGAAACGCCTGGATCATGGTCTCATCCTGAGACATATGAGCCAGCAGCCGCAGCTCAATCTGACTGTAGTCGGCATCTACCAGCACATTTCCCTCCTCTGCCACAAACATCTTCCGTATCCCGGCGCCCAGCGCGCGCCGCACCGGAATATTCTGCAGATTCGGGTCCCGGGAGGAAAGCCTCCCCGTATCGGTTGCCGTCATCTGGAACGTGGTATGAATCCGACCGTCTGCCCCAATAGACTTCTGCAGACCATCCGTGTAGGTGCTTTTCAGCTTGGTCAGCTCCCGGTATTCCAGGACCTTGTTTACAATGGGATTCTTGTCCCGCAGCTTCTCCAGCGCCTCGGCGCTGGTGCTCCAGCCGGTTTTGGTCTTTTTCCCGGAAGACAGGGCCAGCTTCTCAAAAAGCACCTCCCCCAGCTGTTTGGTCGAGTTGATATTGAACTTCTCCCCCGCCAGGTTCCAAATCTCCTGCTCCAGGTTCTGGATGCCTGAACTCAGCTCCAGGCCAAATGCATACAGAGCCTGCCTGTCCACATAAAAACCTGCCCGCTCCATATCCGCAAGAACAACACACAGGGGCATCTCGATATCCTCAAAAAGCTGTTCCATGCCCAGCTCGTGCAGTTTTTCTTTCATGGGCGCATACAAGGCGGACACGGCCTGCCCGCCCGACAGATCTTGTCCCAGGTAACGCTGGCTCAGCCGGGAGAGGGAATAGTCGGAGGCCGTTGCGTCCAGAAGATACCCTGCCAGCGCCGTGTCAAAAACAAAGCCCTCTGTGTCCAGGCCCTCCTCCGCCAAAATGCCCATCCACTCCTTGACTTGATGGGCCAGTTTCTTTACGTCCGAAGAAAACAGAGTGTGCAGAAATTCGCTGTACTGCTCCGCCCCATCCGTCCAGCGGATGACGTAAATCTTTTTCCCATCAGATACAGACAGGCTGTCCAGTCCTTGCGGATCGCCCAGCGCCACTACCTCCGCCTCGCGGACCGCCTGCATCGCCGCGGGAATATCTCCCTCCACATGGGGCAGAGAAGGAACCTCTTCCGCAGGCGCCTCTTTTGTCGATTCCAGGCCCCACTTCTCTATAAATTTGAAAAAGCCGAATCGCCGGCAGAGCCCGTAGAGCTTCTCAGTTTTTTGAAAGTGCCACAGATTGTCCTTCGGCTCAAAATCAATGGGTGCGTCCCGCCGAATCACAGCTAGATTATAGGAGAGAACCGCGTCATCCCGGCCCGCGGCCAGTTTCGTCCGCCAGGAGGTCCTGATGAATGGTTCCTCCAGGTTCTCATAGACGCCGTCCAGACTTCCGAAATGATGGAGCAGGTCCAGCGCTGTTTTCTCTCCCACCCCCCGCACACCGGGAATGTTGTCGGAATTATCCCCCATCAGAGCCTTCAGATCCACCATCTTTCCCGGCTCCAGACCGTATTCCTGCCGGAAGCGGTCGGGATCATATTCCAGGGTCTCCGTCGTTCCTCTTTTCGTTTTTATGTGAATGACATGCGTCTGATCGGTAATGAGCTGAAAGGCGTCTTTATCTCCGGTGACGATGCGGCAGTCCAGCCCCTCCTGCTCACTGCGGGCCGCCATCGTACCAAGAAGGTCATCTGCCTCCCATCCTGCCAGCTCGTAATGGCGAATCCCCATGGCATCCAGCAGCTCCTTCAGCAGCGGGATCTGAACCTTCAGGTCCTCTTCCATCGGCTTTCTCGTTGCCTTGTAGGCGCTGCTCATCTGATGACGGAAGGTAGGAGCGTTGACATCAAAAGCAACCGCCACCGCCTCCGGCTCCTCCTGGTCCAAAAGTTTCTGCAAAATCGCTGTAAAGCCATACACGCCGTTTGTGGGGGTTCCATCCGGTGCGTTCAGCATGGGAATGCCCCAATACGCCCGATTGATAATGGAATTCCCGTCCAGGATCATGATTTTGGATTTGGATTGGGATATATTCTTGCTCATTCTGCCGCTCCTTCCCCTTTCTGCCCTCTGTTTTTTCTATCATACCACACATCGCCGGAAAAAGAAACAAAAACTGTACCAGCCGAAAAAGATACCGATCGGGTAGGAGGCTTACCATTCGTTGGCCAGGCGTCCTCCTCCGGAACAGGCGCGCCGGTCCGGTACTCGGCTCTCCCTGGTAAATGCCCAGCATTCCTGTGGGTGCTGAACGGGTTGTTTTCAATCATCCTCTACCCAATAATCTCCCCTGCTTCCCCTTTGTGTTCCCCCCTTACCTCTCCGCAGGGGGCCGCTGCCGCAGCAACGTTTTGTGCTTTCTTTCGTCTCGGTTTCGGTACCTTTCATTGACCAACTGTCACCAAGGGTAGTTCCTCCCTTCCCGGCACCTCGACGGCATCGGTACTATGGATTCATCTGACTTCCTGCGAGTAATCTTGAACCATGCCCGGCG
>CAZGAM010000109.1:0-2538 GCA_964523685.1 uncultured Oscillospiraceae bacterium
AAGCGTCCAGCCAGATAGGTGGAAATTTCACTGCTCATTAGTTTGGAGTTTGAACCTGTAATATAAATATCTACATCGAACCATTCCAGAAGGCTGTTGATTACTTTTTCCCATCCCTGAATTTCCTGTACCTCATCCAGGAGAAGATAGCAGTGTCCTTTTCCAGAAGTAGCATCTTTCAAATCTTCATACATTCTTTTTTGGTCCAGTTGATCCAGTTCCATGTCCGTATAGTTACGGAACACAATGGTTTCCTCCGCAGTATTCTGCCGAAGGAGTTCTTCCCTCAGCATCTGCAGAATCGTAGATTTTCCGCAGCGCCTGACACCATGTAAAATCTTTACGACGGGTGCATCTTTGAATGGCAGCATAGCTTGCAAATAATTCGGTCTGAGAATCATATCCTTACCTCCAAAAGAGAGTGTACCAAAAAATTCCTGTTAAAGCAAGATTTTTTCCAGCGCAGTTGGAAAAACTTTTGTTTTCAAATGGTTTTTTGTATGGATCAAAGTGCTGGACCTGCCTAGGAAACGGGAAATACGGGAATTTGATGCATACAGGAAACGACAATGCTTTTGTCTGGGGCTGTGCTGATGCTTTGTCCCGTGTCGCTGTCTGTTATTTGGAGGCTTCTTCTTTTCCTATCATTATAGATACTGGATGCTGTTTTGGTTTCAAGCTGTAGAAGGCATGGAAGAATTGAAATTGGTTTGCAAGTATTTGCAATTACGAATGCTAACCGCATGAGGTCACTCCGAAGTGAACACGATGATCTGTTATATGTAAAGGAGAAAAACAATGAGAGTATATTGTATGGAAAATTATAAACTCATGAGTCGAAAAGCGTCTGCTGTGATTTCCGCACATGTGATATGCAAACCCCATTGTGTTTTAGGTCTTGCAACAGGATCCACCCCGATTGGCCTATATGAGGCTTTAAGGAATGGCTGTCAGAATGGGGATTTGGACTTCTCACGGGTAACTACTGTAAATCTCGATGAATATGTAGGCCTGGATGAAGAAAACAGCCAAAGTTATCGATATTTCATGAATAAAAATTTATTTGATCATCTGAATATAAATAAAGAGAACACGCACTTACCCAACGGTAGAGCAGACAACCTGGATGCTGAGTGCGAACGCTATGAAAATCTCATTCGAGATGTGGGCCCTCTGGATCTTCAGCTTCTGGGTATGGGACATAATGGTCACATAGGTTTCAACGAACCTTCCGATCAATTTATTGCTCCTACGCATGTGGTATCACTTACGAAGTCTACTATTCAGGCAAATGCACGGTTTTTTGAGAGCGAAGATCAAGTACCGCGTAAGGCTCTGACAATGGGTATGCGGGCCATTATGCAGGCCAATACGATTCTGCTGGTTGTCAGCGGAAAAGACAAAGCAGAGATCGTCAAGGAGGCTTTAACAGGGCCTGTAACACCGAAGGTTCCCGCCTCTATCCTGCAGCTGCATAGAAATTTGATTGTCGTAGGGGACAAAGATGCCCTTTCCGGTGTGATGGACAGTTGAGGGGTGAACTATGGAACTGATCGGCGGACGAGTATTTGACCCCGAAAAGGGGTTTATTACAAAGAATTTGTACGTAGAAAATGGACTCATCTGTGCAGAGAGCCGGGGCGAGAAGCTGGATGTTTCCGGCTGTTATGTGATACCCGGTTTAACGGATCTGCATTTCCACGGCTGCAAAGGAGCTGATTTTTCCGATGGGGATTCGGAGGGTATGCAGACTATAGCAGACTATGAGCTCAGCAGAGGTATAACGCAGATTTGTCCCGCGGGCATGACATTAGATGTGCCGCAGCTGGAAAAAATATGCACCATGGCGGCAGAACACGGATCGAAAAAGACATCGGGATCCGATTTGGTTGGTGTAAACCTGGAAGGGCCATTCCTTTCACAGGCAAAGAAAGGCGCTCAGAACGGAGCATGGGTGCGGGATCCGGATCCGGAACTTCTGCTGAGGTTGAAAAAGTTATCCGGGGGATTGGTAAAACTGGTATCGCTGGCCCCGGAGGCGCCGGGTGCTATTGACTTTATTCAAAAGGTGAAAGACCAGGTAACGGTCAGTATTGCACACACTGCGTGTAATTACGAACAGGCTCTTGCTGCCTTTGATGCGGGAGCCAAGCAGGTGACGCATCTATTTAATGCCATGAATCCCTTTGGTCATCGTGTACCAGGTCCAGTTGGGGCAGCTTCTGACTCCGATTGTAGAGTCGAGCTCATTTGTGACGGCATTCATATTCACCCGTCTGTGATACGGGCCGTATTCAAACTTTTCGGAAAAGACAGAGTGATCATCATCAGTGACTCCCTGCGCGCCTGCGGTATGCCTGACGGGAAGTATGAATTGGGAGGTCAGGATATTTTTGTCAAAGGCCCTCTGGCAACCTTGGCAGATGGAACCATTGCAGGGTCTATTACCGACCTGATGGGAGGTATGGTCCGAGCCGTTGAGTTTGGCATTGATTTGCATACGGCGGTAACCGCAGCAGCCGTGAATCCGGCTAAAGC
>CAZGAM010000109.1:2548-7874 GCA_964523685.1 uncultured Oscillospiraceae bacterium
ATCTACGACCGCTATGGGAGCCTGTCCATAGGGAAAATTGCAAATATCGTGGTATTAGGGGCAAATTTGTCCTTGCAGAATGTGATTTTCCATGGTAAAATAATAAAGTAAAAAGTCCGTATTGTAAATATTGTAAATCGTATGCTGAGTAGTGCTGATTTATGTTTTGTGGCTGCGCAGAGCAAATGTGTGTCAATGTAAGAATATTAAGGTTATGAAGTGCTACTCCTCTACTCTTGTACTATAGCGTTTTGTGACCGTAAAAAAGGAGGATTATTATCCGTTGAGCCGGCGGTGCGGCAGTGTGGAGACCTGCCGTAAAGTCCGCGGAGTTTCGCTCTCTGCTGACGAGGGAGAATTTGCGGAGGCATTTCTCTTACGACTCGATGCTATGGCAACTGTGACCCTGAAGGGAATCAAAAAAGTCTACGACAACAAATTCACCGCTGTGCACGATTTTGACCTGGAGATTGCCGATAAGGAATTTATCGTTCTGGTTGGCCCTTCAGGCTGCGGCAAGTCAACAACCCTGCGTATGATTGCAGGACTGGAGGATATCACCGAAGGGGATCTGTATATTGGAGATCGCCGGGTGAATGATGTAGAACCCAAGGACCGTGACATCGCGATGGTCTTTCAGTCCTATGCTTTGTACCCACATATGACCGTGTATGACAACATGGCTTTTGCCTTAAAGCTTCGCAAGATGCCCAAAGATGAAATCGACAAGCGTGTGAAGGAAGCGGCGGCGATTCTGGATATTACGGAATATCTTGACCGCAAGCCGAAAGCGCTGTCAGGCGGTCAGCGTCAGCGTGTAGCTATTGGACGCGCAATTGTCCGTGAGCCGCAGGTGTTTTTGATGGATGAGCCATTATCCAACCTGGACGCCAAGCTTCGTAACCAGATGCGTGCTGAGATTATCAAACTGCGTCAGCGTATTGATACGACATTTATTTACGTGACACATGACCAGACAGAGGCCATGACCTTAGGCGATCGAATTGTAATTATGAAAGATGGATTCATCCAGCAGATTGGTACGCCGCAGGAAGTTTTCGATATGCCCACCAATATGTTTGTAGCAGGCTTCATCGGTACGCCACAGATGAACTTCTTTGATGGGAAGGTTGTTAAGACGGGAAGCGGCTATGAGCTGCATACCCATGGTGCGGTTATGGAGCTTACGAAAGAAGCTCAGGAGAAGCTGAAGGCGCAGAATATCACAGAGAAGGATGTCACAGTTGGCATACGGCCGGAACATGTGCATCTGTCTGAGACAGGCAAGTCCACTCTTGGTGCCAAGGTGGATGTCTCTGAAATGATGGGTTCAGAGATTTATCTGCATGTGGATGCAGATGGAAAAGATGTTGTGCTTCGTATTCCTTCTACGGAACTGCCAAGTGCCTGGCGCGCAGGTATCCCCTATGGTACGCAGATTGCATTTACTTTCCCGGCGGAATTGTTGCATTTGTTTGACCCCGAGACAGAAAAGAATATTCTCCTGTGAATTGTATTGCCCCACCCCATAGTGAGTTGATCCAGCCTCAAGGGTGGGGCATCTTTATGTCTTCAGGCCGGTTTTGGGGAGAATAGAGGGAACATCGACAGCTTCTGAAGTGATTTCGGCGCGGCTTGGATTTCGCCCGTCTGCAGGAGTCTTTTTCTGTTAGGAGCTTTTGGCGGGATGGCAGGACAAGGCGTTTTGTTCCGCTTCCCGGAGCAGGTACTCTCTGTTCTGCCGGCAAATCCCTGCCTAAAAAAGGACATCCGCGCGGTTTTGAACCAGGTGAAACCGGGAAATATAGGGCTGATTTGCCAGTCAGAACACCGGAGGATTTGTATTTTGTTCAATCTGCAACTATTTTGGTTAGGGTCCAGCAATTTTATAAATTGCAGATTGATACAAGATATGGACATGTAATCT
This sequence comes from uncultured Oscillospiraceae bacterium, assembly GCA_964523685.1. Taxonomy (GTDB): domain Bacteria; phylum Bacillota; class Clostridia; order Oscillospirales; family Oscillospiraceae; genus CAJOIG01. The sequence continues at coordinate 4,476 of CAZGAM010000109.1, forward strand.
TTTCTGTTGCGCTTGACATATAAGGTGTAGAATGTTATAATGTTCTCCGATAGGGCCTTATGTTAGGGCTATAGGAGGAGATCGCTTATGCCTGAGAAACCTGACTACATCAAGAACTATGACAAACCTAAAAATACCGAGTTTAAGAATGTCAAAGGCAACTGGTACCTATACGAAAAAACTTCCACGTATGACCCTGTGCGCAAGAAAGCAAGAAAGAAATCAGGCCATATTATAGGAAGGGTTACCCCCGACGGTACCCTCCATCCCAGCACCCATCGTCAAGTGAAGAAATCTTCAGAAGAGAAAATCACCGAAGTTCCAACAGAGGAATGTACTGATAAGAATCGGGAAGATATTATAAGCGAAGGTATCCAACAAGAATCCGAGCGAGCGGATGATGCAGCACCAGGCGATCATCCTTTGGATTTGCTTAAGTATTTGAAGGACCATGGCCTTTATATAGGAACTGTAGAAGACATCCTTAGTAGCCCAAATCCAGAGATGGGCGCTGTAAATTATCTGTACAGCATAACAGAGAAAATGCGGGAATGTCTAAAAATCGCATTTCCAGATTGTTGGGCCGTAATTTACACCATTTCCATGTTGCGAGCCATCCATGGAGAAGGAGGAAGATTCTGCAGACTGCAGGCGCAGTATAAGCGCAGTTACCTGGCGTTCCTTTATCCTGGATTGATTCTAAATCGAAAAAACTTAACTGGATTCCTGCAGTATGTCGGGTTACAGCGGGATGCTATTATAACGTATATGACGGAAATGGCTGATGGAGAAGATGAGTTCGACGTCTTTGACGGGCATCGGACGATAACATACTCTAAGAAAATGGTTACGGCCAAGAAAGGTTACGATTCAAAGCATCGTCATCAAAAGCAGATAAATACGATCTATCTGTTTTCCCCGTCTGAATTTGGGGTAGGGCAGCCTCGGTTCTACAAACAGTACGACGGGAATACGATTGATGTTACTGCTGTTGACGACTTGTTAGATGAATTGAAGCTTCCATCTGAAAATATCACTTTCATTGGAGATAAGGGGTGCGACAGTACTTCTGTCTTTGAGAAGGTGCAGCAGAGCGGCAAGAAGTACATCTTTGCTATCAAGCGAGGAAGCGAAGCAGTAAGACATAATTTACCCTCTGCATTGGAAGATTACGATGGCGCATTCACCTTCAACGGAAGAGCAATCCACTACTTTACCATTATGTGCGACGATGGCGTGACGAAAATAGTGGTCTATAAGGATATGAATTTGTTCGCAGCAGAAGACTACAGCATCATCCATCGCAACGAGGAAAACAGTAATAAGGCCAATAAAAAGATTAGCCGAGAAGTGTCAAAACGAAAAAAAGAATTGGAGAAAGTTCAAAAGATCCTTACCAAAGCAGAAAAGAAGGTTGATAAGGCTGAAAAGGACTTCGATGATGCGTGCGCGGCTTTGGATAAGAAGTTAGCCAAGGTCACTGAGCAGGAAAATCTAGTAAGTGAAAAGATAAAGACTGCAGAGGACAAACGGAGTAGAGTAGGCAGCGGTAGAGGCAAGGTTTTAGCTTCCTCTGCAGAAAGCGCAGAAGCAACAGCCCAAAAAGAACAACAAAAGCTAGATAACCTGGAGAATGCCCTTCATGCACTGGAAGAAGCTAAATTGGCCGCTCAATTAGCCAAGAACAAAGCAAAATCTGAAAAGGTCATAGCAGCAAACAACGTTGACAAAAAGCAACGTGCCTATGACTTAGCAATCAAGCTGGAAGAAGAAACTGCTTCCTATGGGAATATAGGGAAAGTTCTCGATGAAGATGGAAATCCTCTGGATCTCGAAGAGTTGAATAATCTCAAAACGCTAACACGTGAGACAGGAACATTTTCACTGAAAACAAGCCGCATGGACTTGGAGCCGGAAGATATATTCCTTCGCTATAAGCAACGTCCAGCCGTTGAACAATTCCTCAAAGTTCATGATGACACTTTGGGGTTCGATTCGTCTTATATGCAAGACAAACCAAGTGAAGAAGCTTGGTTATTCTTTAATTTCATTTCGGCTACTATGGCAGTTACAGCATTAGAAGATATTGCCATATCAGGGCAAACCAAGGCAGTTTCCTTCCATGACCTGATGTCACTCTTGTCTGCTATCAGCGCCACCTACTATGATGAAACCTGGCACTACGGTCCTATCGATGATGACGTATTATCCATTTGTAAGAAGCTAAATTTTGACCCCAACACTCCTCAAGCCCCACCTGCTCCTATTCCACCTGAGTTGCAACTTTGAGCATTCTTGTGGCCCCTAACGAAAATAAGTTACAGCTTAAACAGAACGACAGCCATCCGTGTAAGGTAGGTGGTATCTTTCATTCGGACCAGGGAATTCTCTACCTGACAGATGAGTTCCAGGGCCGAGGTAGAAGCCCTGGGTTTTCAGCAATCCATGTTAAAACGAGGCAATTGCTGGGATAATGTAGTTGTCGAAGGGTTTTTCGGTCGTTTCAAGACCGAGTGTGACTTCTCCGGATGTGAAAATATCATGGAATTGCGTGCGGTCATTGGGGATTATGCATTTTACTATAACAATGAACGGGGAATGTGGAATAAGAACCACATGACGCCTTACGAATACGAAGCCTACCTTGAGTCACTCAGAAGAGGATTTTGCGGAGTACCTGGCCAAGGAGACTGAGAAGTACGAAGAAATGAAGGCAAATGCGGCTCAAAAGGCCAAAGAACGATACAAGACACTGGGTGTCTGAGGAGGATCTACGTGGAAAAGATGGATAGCAAGACGATTCTGAGTGGTATAACTGAGGAAGCCAGAAAACAATACGTAAAGAGCATAAGTAAGGATGGGAATATCCAATACACAGATGCCTTTTACGATGCGATGCGAGAACAGATAAACAGTGGTAAAAGCCATGTAGAAGCCTATAACGAATTGGGGTTTGACACCAACATACTCTCAGAAGCTCGCGCGAACTGTGCCGGGACAAGAGCCATGAAACCGAAAGCTGAGGTGCCCTTCTCCAAGGATATTTCGAAGTACGACGCTAATATTACTTTTGAAGAGATGCTGATTAAGTGGAAGAATAAAAAGATGGACAAAGAAGACCTGTATGCAAATATGGCTGCAAGGCTCATCGTGTTGGATAACATGAATTCAGAACTTAAAAAAACAAAAGGTTTTAAAAAGCGGTGATGAGGATATAGTCATTACCATTCCTGAAAATTCAAATTCTACCGAAAAATATGAGGTTGTAGATAAAGTCAGCAAAAGCATTACTGCTGAGATTCTGAATCTGACCATTATCGCTATACTGTCACTCTTTAAGGTCTACAAAACAGCCTTCTATAACTGGAAAAACAGTGCTCAAAAAGTGGGTGGAAGGCT
>CAZGAM010000110.1:0-7745 GCA_964523685.1 uncultured Oscillospiraceae bacterium
CCGTTGGTAGATCCCAGTGCGGGTGAACCACCTTTCGATATGCCGGCTGGTGAGGGATAAACAGAATATAAGCCAAATACAAGAATGTCTTGAATTGTGCGCTGTGAGGGAGATCATTATTTGGAGATAAGCCCTAGGGAAATCCTGGGGCTTATTCAAAAAGATATACCAAAATTTAGGGCATATATTTGCGAGGACTGAAGGGACTTTTCTGAATAACGTATCACAAAATGAACTGAAGTTGCCGCATAAGCTGCTGTGCGCAGAGTTTATGCGCAACTTGGTGAGACTTTTTTATTGCTATTTGCACTTGTTTGGGCGGGATAATCGTCAATCCAAGAGGTTATTCAACATTCTGCATATTGCGCTCCAGACTGGCTACTGTTCTCTGTGAAATTCTAAAATACAGGGCGGGGAAATCCGCTGAGTTAGCGCTGATACCACATAATAAAAGCAATGTGCATCTGCGATAAGCAAATACACATTGCGACTGCTCTCTGTAGAATACAATTATTTTGCGGCCTTGCCGCTGAATTTTTCTGCAAAATGACACTTTACTTGGTGCCCGTTGCCGAAGTCTTTCATAGGTGGAACCTGCTGCTTGCATTGTTCTGAGCAGTAGGAGCATCTTGTGTGGAAGAGGCACCCGGAAGGGGGATTCACCGGACTGGGGATATCGCCCTCCAGAAGAACACGCTCCTTCTTGACCTTGGGATCAGGGATCGGCACTGCCGATAGAAGCGCCTGCGTATAAGGATGGGTCGGATTGGAATATAGGTCCTGCTTGTCAGCGATTTCGACAATGGAACCGAGGTACATCACGGCAATCCGGTCTGAAATCATCTCCACAACGCTCAAATCGTGGCTGATGAACAGATAAGTCAACTTGAACTTATCCTGCAACGATTTCATCAGATTCAGTACCTGAGCCTGAATGGAAACGTCTAAGGCAGAGACAGGTTCATCGGCAATAATAATCTTCGGGTTTACGGAAATGGCTCGGGCAATCCCGACGCGCTGGAGCTGCCCGCCTGAAAATTCATGGGGATACCGGTCCCCATGGGAGGGGCTCAGACCCACGAGCCGCAGCAGCTCGTTCACTTTTTTCAGTCGTTCCTCCTGCGACAGATCCGTATGCAGGAGCATAGGCTCAGCAATCAGATCCCGGATCTTAATGCGGGGGTTCAAAGAACCATAGGGATCCTGAAAGATCATCTGGATTTCTGCCCGAAGGGGACGCATTTCTTTCTCGCTGAGTTTTGTGATATCCTTTCCATTATAGAGGACCTGGCCGGAGTCGGGTACGATCAGGTGGTTGATAAGCCGGCCGGTTGTGGACTTTCCGCAGCCTGACTCACCGACCAGAGAGAAAGTCTCGCCTTCGTAGATGTCAAAAGATACATCATTGACCGCATGGACATATTTTTTCCTGCTGCCTAAACCTTTGCTGGATACAAACGTTTTGACGGCGTTTTTTACGGATACGATAGGCTGGCTCATGCTTTGACCTCCTTTCCCTGACCATTTCCAAAGTGGTGGCAGCGGCACTTGCGGTCAGCCCTGCCTGGAACGGGCTGCAGATCCGGCTCTTTTGTACGGCAAATATCCTTTGCATATTTGCACCGAGGGGCGAACTTGCATCCTGGCGGCATGGCGGACAAATCAGGCACGCTTCCGGGAATGCTGGGGAGGGAAGTAACCCCGCTGCCCAGTCTTGGCACCGAAGCGATCAAACCCCGCGTATAGGGGTGGAGCGGGTCAGCAAAAAGATCCTCGACAGAGGCCTCCTCCACAATGCGTCCGGCATACATGACGATAGCGCGGGAACACATCTCTGCCACAACGCCCAGATCGTGGGTGATGAGCAGGATACTGGTATTATTCCGATTTCGGATCTCTCGCATCAGCTCCAGGATCTGCGCCTGAATCGTTACATCCAGCGCAGTAGTGGGTTCATCGGCAATCATCATCTCCGGTTCGCAGCACAGGGCCATAGCAATCATCACGCGCTGACTCATGCCCCCGGAAAGCTGATGGGGATAACTGCGGAGCGTCTGTTCGGGATCCGGGATCCCTACGGCGGAGAGTACTTTGGAAGCCCGTTCCCGGGCTGCCGCTTTGGAAAGATCGTTATGCAGACGAATGGCTTCAATCAGCTGGGTCTCCACGCGCATGCATCCATTGAGGGAGCTCATGGGGTTCTGGAAAATCATGGAAATGCGTTTCCCCCGGATGGAGCGCATCTGTTTTGTGGAGTACTTCGCCAGATCCTGTCCGTCAAAGACAATGGAACCAGAGGCCACCTTGCCGGCGGTATCCTCGAAAAGGCCCATTATGGAGAGACTCGTGACGGACTTTCCGCATCCGGATTCGCCTACCAGTCCCAAGATTTCACCGCGATCCAGGGAAAAGGAAACGTTGTTTACCGCTGTGACGCTTGTCTTCTTTCCGGTCTTGAAGGTGGTTGTCAAGCCGGAAACTTCTAACAGTTTTTCAGCCATCTTCCGTTCCTCCTCACTTCAGTTTGGGATCCAGGGTATCGCGAAGTCCATCGCCCAGAAGGTTGAAGGCCAGCACGGTCAGGAAAATCAGGACGCCGGGAACATAGACGAGATGGGGCGCCGTGGTCATATAGTTCCTCGCGGTGGAGAGCATAGAACCCCACTCCGGTACGGTCACGTCAGCGCCATAGCCCAGAAAGCTGAGGCTTGCTGCAGCCAGAATGGCCGTGCCGATGCGCATGGTGAAGTTGACAATCATGGATTGCACAGTACCCGGAAAGATGTGGGTCCACAAGATGCGGTGGTCAGAGCAGCCAAGGGACTTGGCTACCTCGACATAGAGGGAACCTTTCACCTGGATAGTAGCGCTTCGCATGATTCGGGCAAAAGAGGGAACCGTGAAGACGGCAACGGCGATAATCACGTTCAGAGTGCCCGGACCAATAATGGCAACAATCGCAATGGCCAGGAGAATATCCGGGAAGGCAAACAGCACGTCGCTGACCCGCATAATAATCGACTCCAGAATGCCGCCGTAGTAGCCGGCCAAAAGGCCCAAAATCGTGCCCAGAGCCGCGCCTGCAATGACGGCGCTTAAGGCACAGGTAAGGCTCAGACGGGATCCCACCATGACACGGCTGAGCACATCGCGTCCAAATTCATCCGTTCCAAGCAGATGCTGAGAGGACGGCCCTTCCAGAAGATGAGAATAGTCCGGCGCTGCCGGGTCATAGGGAACTATGTAAGGGGAAATGATGGCCATAATCACCAGCAGCAAAAGAAAAATAAGAGATACCAGCGCGGCCTTGCGCTTGGCAAATTTTTTGATGAATACCTTGACGCGGTTCTGCGCGGTTGGAAGCGCTTCCGCATCCGCATAGAGGGCTTCTTCCTCTACCGCCGTTTTCGTTGTATCGTCAGCCAACTCGAGCGCCTCCTTTCTCCGTCATAGCGGACCTTCGGGTCCAGAACGCCATACAGAATATCCACGATGAGGTTAATCAGTATGTATTCCAGGGAGAAAAACAGCAGCAGTGCTTGCACCACTTTATAATCCCGGTAGCCAATCGACTCCACTAAGAGCCGGCCGAGACCGTTAATCGAGAAAACAGTTTCTGCCATCACGGAGCCGGTGAGAAGGCCGCCAATCTGCAGGCCGGTGACAGTGACAACCTGAATGAGGGAGTTTTTATAGGCATGGCGCAGAATAACAAAAAACTCTCCCAGTCCTTTGGCTCTTGCCGTTCGGATATAGTCCTCCTTCAAGTTCTCCAACATACTGGAGCGGGTAAATCGGGCAATGATGGCCATCACCCCGCACCCCATGGTAAACGAGGGTAAGATATAGCTTTTCCAGGAACTGAGTCCTGAGACGGGCAGCCAGCCCAGTTTTACGCAGAAAAGCTGAATCAGCATCAGGCCAAGCCAAAAGCTGGGAGCCGAGATGCCGGAAATGGCGATCACCATACTTACGTAATCCAGGAGCTTTCCCCGCTGCACGGCAGCCAAAATGCCCAGGAGCGTACCAAATAAGGTTGCCCAGAGCATGGCAAGAATGGTAAGCTTAATCGTGGGCAGGAACCGGGGCCCGATGGTAGATGCCACAGAGGCGCCATTGCGGATGGAATCGCCCAAGTCGAAGGTGAGAAGACCGCCCATATAGATTGCGTACTGTTTTAAAAGCGGCTGATTCAACCCCAGCTGCTCCCGCACCACTTCCACCTCGTAGCTCGTGGCATCTTTTCCTGCAATAAGCCGGGCGGGATCGCCGGGAATCAGGTGAATAAACAGGAAGATCAGCAGGGATATGACCAACAGCAGCGGGATCGCACTCAAAAGCCGCTTTACAGCATATCGCAGCATATGATTTACCTCCTTTCTAAAGCGATATTGTCTTTCGACAGAAAAGAAAGAAGCCGCCGTCCGGCATAGGGCTCATAGGAGACGGCGGCCAGGTTTTCATCTTGACAACGCAGCTGCAGTATTAGAAGTTATTTTGCGAGCACTGCATTGTTGAAGGAAATGCGTCCATCGGGGCCGACTGTTACGCCGGTGAGATAACTCCTGCAGGCAGAACGCACATTGTCCACGGCTAAGAAGATCCAGGGGCAGTCGTTCCAGGCAATCTCCTGGACCTTGGCATACAATTCTGTCAGCTGGTCCGGATCGGCAATCGCCTGTGCCTCGTCCAGGGTGCTGTCAAATTCCGGATTTTCATAGTAAGCGGTGTTGGCACTGACAGGCGGCATCATGCTGCTGTGCAGCAGGGCACGTACGGTATCATCGGCAGAGAAGCTGGAGGCAGACCAGTTGACGTACCACATGTTGATGGTCGCCTCGTCGCGCTCCACGTTGCGGTCGGCATCCATGGAGCCGGCGTCATACGGCACGACTTCTACGTTGATGCCGATCTGGGACAGCTGCTGCTGAATGAAGGTAGAGCCTTTGATTTCCTGCGTCTCGTTGTCGCACCAGATTGTCAGGTCAAAGCCATCCGCATAGCCGGCTTCTTCCATCAGGCTTTTTGCTTTTTCCAAATCATATTCATAGACGGTCTGCGGGGCATAATAGGAAATCGTGGGCGGGAAAACAGAGTCGGCAATGGTAGCATCGCCATTGTACATAACGGCGATATAGGCATTCTTATCCACCGCATAGTTCATTGCCTGGCGGACCCTCAGGTCGCTCAGCGGCTCCAAATCCATGTTCAGGGTGACATAGCGCATAATGTTGGAAGGAACACTGGAGAGAGTAATGTTTTCATCTCCGGCAATGGATCCCTCCTGATCGCTGGTCATGGGGTAGACAAAATCGGCCTCGCCGGTCTGGAGCATAGCGGTACGGGTGCCGGCTTCGGGCACTTCCATGATGGTCACAGAATCAACCGTGGGTGCTTCGCCCCAATAGTTCGGGTTGGGGGTCATAACGGTGCTGACACCGGGGTTCCACTCCTTGAGAACAAACGGGCCGGTGCCGCAGGCATGATACATAATATCCAAACCGTATTCGTCAATGGCGTCCGGGCTGGCATAGGGAATCAGCGCCAGACGGTTCAGGAAGGAAGACCACCCCTGTGTGAGCTGGAATGTGACGGTATATTCATCGTCAGCCGTGACTTCCACCCGGGGGGTGCGGGTACCATCTTCTTCGGTGATGTACCAGTTGTTCGTACGGGTCAGACCGCTGTCCGGATCCAGGATACGGTCAAAGTTCGCGACTACCGCATCGGCGTTGAACGGGGTGCCGTCATGGAAAGTAACCCCTTCACGCAGTTTGAAGGTGTAAGTCAGGCCGTCTTCCGAGATATCCCAGCTCTCAGCCAAAACACCGACAAAACCATTTTCCAGGTCTACATTGACAAGGGACTCATAGATGCCGCTCGCAGCGGTCATGGCATGGGTTTCCGTCATATTGTGCGGATCCAGGGTGCTGATCGGGCCTGGGATGGCAATGACCAGATCGTTATCCGGCGAGGAAGCCGCATAGGCACTGACTGTGCCCAGGCACATCACCAAGGCCAGAACTAAGGCCAGAATCTTGATTTTTTTCATACATTTGATCCTTTCTTTCCATATTCCCAATCACACAGTATGTTCCTGGCAAAACGTACCATTACCAGAATTTGTATGATTTTTTCCATTATAAGCCCAAACTGTGAAATTTGTCAATAAACACATGGGGCAGCTCATGCGATTTGTCCGTTTTATGCAATGGTGCCCTATTCCGGGTCCATTCCGAAGAAGGAAGGGCAGGGAGGGATACTTAGGCGGCGCCCTCATCCGGACCGGCAGGGGGAGAAGTTCCGGTTCGAGGCGCTGCGGTGGCCTGACCTCTTATCCTTTTTGGCAGGACAGGCTGAGCATGAGGCACGGCAGCTGGGATCAGGTGCTGCGGAACCAGCGGGTGGCGTCCAGCGGGAAGAGAGGAGGTCCCGCAACCAGAGCAGCAGGGAGAATACATAGGTCACAAATCAATATAGGAGGAAACTCATGAAATCTATTCTTTTTGAGGCATGCTGTGGTTCAGCCGCAGATGCCATCGCTGCGTACGAGGGCGGCGCGACGCGGGTAGAACTCAATTCGGATCTGTTTCACGGCGGGCTGACGCCTACGCTGGGAACGCTCCGTACGGTCAAAAAGCACGCTCCCGACCTGAAGGTCATGTGTATGGTTCGCCCGCGCGAAGGCGGTTTTTGCTATACCCAGACGGAATTTGAGACCATGTTGGAAGATGCGCGGATTTTTGTGGACAATGGGGCAGATGGAGTGGTGTTTGGTTTTTTGCATGAGGACGGCACAGTAGACGAAAAGCGCTGCCGGGAGATGGTGGAGATTATAGGGGAAAAAGAGTCGGTGTTTCATCGGGCGATTGATGTGGTGCCGGACGTGATGGCTGCCCTGGATACCCTGATCAATCTGGGAATCACCAGAGTGCTGACCAGCGGACAGAAGCCTACGGTCCCGGAAGGGGCCCAGACGATTAAAGCGATGATCGCCCATGCCCATGGCCGGATTCAGATTCTCCCCGGCGGTGGTATTACCGCGGAAAATGCTGCCTGGTGCATTGAAACCATCGGCACGGAGAATATCCACGCGGCGATGCATCGCACCGCGTATGACCACAGCTGTGACGGGAATCAGTTGATCTATTTCGGAGGCGCGGTCTATCCGCCGGAGGATCGTTACCGCCTTACCCACGCGGAGGACATCCAGCATTTTCTTCACTGCCTCAACGGCTGAGTATGGTATACACTGTCAACCGCAATAGTCTACCAGATTACCGGGTTTGCTTGTTCAGGCAGAAAAATACGCAGGAGTGACCGAGGAGGATCCCTCTATGAAACATAAACAGAATAAGAAGCCATAGTTTAGTTTCATTCGCTAAAGTATTCAGGTCATAATGTGTTAACATTCCATCAAAAAGTGATTGACCCACTTATCTTACATCCAAGCGGCATCTGGTTTCAGATAGACTTTAATGGTGGAACCGTTACATCATCGAAGATTATGTGACTGCATTGGGCAATTGAATTATGTAAAAATGCATTATACCAAAATCAGAGCAACCCTCACAGGCGTGAAACCTATGGGGGTTTCCTTACGTCCGGCAGACGTCCGATCCCAATTTCAGTTGTTGTTTGATTATTTGCAGCCTGGCTGGAAAAAGCCGAAGGATACAGTTCGCAGACTGAAGTATCGACCAGCTGAAAGCAAGTTGCGGTTCTAAAGACCCTGCATTGATTGT
>CAZGAM010000111.1:0-1927 GCA_964523685.1 uncultured Oscillospiraceae bacterium
GACTCATTTCTTGAGCTGGATAATTTTGGAGGCTATTCGTATACCGCGAAAATCGAGGGCGAAGATGATTATGTGGAGGCCGGCACGTTCTCAGTAGAAAACGGGACAGTCACGTTTGTGAGCGAGGAAGAGGGTACCGAGCCTGTGGAAGGGACTCTGGGAGACTACGTTCTGACGGCGGAGTTCAAGATCTCTTCTTCCGTGCCAATGGCGACAGAGATCGTTTTCTATGCTTCTCAGATTCAGGGCACCTTCACGGCACAGTCGGATGGAGACGCCGGCTATACCGGTACCCTCACTCTTCAGCCCGATGGGTCCTATCAGCTGTCTGTCACAAAAGACGGCACAGAAACTTATGCGGAGACCGGTACTTTTCGTACCGAGGGTTCTGCCATGGGAGTCTCTCTGCTGATGACCTCCGAGGACGGTATGGAATCATCCGGTGTCATCTCCGACGCGTCCATCAATATCAACCACCCTGTGGACGACACACAGACACCAGCCGGATTCCAGTACAGCAAAGCACAGGAAGAAGCAAACCCGGAGGTGTGACAGGATACCCGCCCTATCGGACGGAGCTTTCACCCAATAGTTTTGCCGAGCTGTCCGGGCAGACAGCTCGTTTCCCCGCACTGGAATTCCCTTCCGGTCAAGACAAACAGGGAGCTTCCCGGGAAGCTCCCTGTTCTTTTCCCAGCGGTTTCCGGGAATGGATTGAAGAAGACTGTATGCCATTTTTTCGGCACTGTACAAGAATCTGTTTTCGTGTTAAAATTGTAAATGGCTGTTTTTGCCGCCAGTCAACAGCCGGAGAAACGGGTGTTGTTTCTCTGCCTGTAATTCTGCAGACATTAAGAGAGGTATTTTTTTGATGAAATCCGCTGAAGGCTTTTTTAACTGGGCATTTAAAACCCGGGCCAATTCTGTGGCGAAACTTTATCATGGGGAAATGGTGAGCCCCGAGAAGATGTTTCTCAGCTTTTGCTCTCACAACCCGGCTTTTGTCTCAAATGGACCTGCCGGTCTGAACGCCAGCATTAAGGGCATTGGTTTTATGCCAAAGGATGAGTTTTTGGAAGAGACGCTGGAGGCGTATATCGAGCATATTCGAAGCTATCAGGAAGGGGATCGGGAGTACAGCAACCGGGGCCTAGCCGTATTGATGAAGTATATGTACGGGGAAGAGGCTCAGAGCCGCATTGACTTCACCAAGGTGGGAAGCCTGGAGCTGGCCAAAAAGCACAGCTATGAGAACTATAGAGTCAACCCGGAAGCCACTCTCATTTTTTACCAGCCGCCCGCCATCAGCTATGAGCTGAGGGGCAAGATGGAAATTTACGATGAGACTGAAAGCGGAAAACGGGAGATTTATCAGCAGTTTATCAATGCGCAGCACGATGTATACCATACGCCGGACATGAGCAGCTGGCTGGAGCGCCCGGCATATATTTTCCGCATTGAAGAAGTTTATGATAACTCTGCTACAGCCGAGGGCTTCGGCACCAAAATGCTCTATCCCTGCTGAGGTACATGGATTTTCTGAGACATGGAAATATGAATCGTTCGAAACTGAGATGGATCGCCGTTCTGCTTCTTCTGCCTCTTTTCCTGTCCGGATGCAGCGGCGGGACCTATGAAAGACGCGGCGACAGCTCCTCAACCCTGTACATTGGGGAGGTGGGCAGCTCGTTTCCCACCGCCTACATGCCTTGGCTGTCCCGGGAAGGTGTTGCGCCTACCATCTCCAGCCTTCTTTTCAGCACGCTGTTCTCCTACGATGAAAATACGGGAGAATATCTTCCGCAGCTGGCAGACAGCTGGTATTACACGGATCCCGATGGCAATCCCATCGTAACAGAGGATGGGAGCGTGGATTATGACCGTCTGGAAGAGGTGTACGGCGGGGAGGACAGCGACTGCTTTCCTG
>CAZGAM010000111.1:1937-7696 GCA_964523685.1 uncultured Oscillospiraceae bacterium
GCTTTCCTGTGCGTTTCGAGCTGAACCGGAATGCAGTGTGGAGCGATGGGGTACCGGTGACCGCGGAGGATGTCTACTTTACCTTCGATTTGGCGGCGAATCAGAAGCTCTCCAACCACGCGGGGGCCCTGGCGTGGGTCAATGATCTGTTGCATAAGTATGACAATACCACGGGGAAACTGCGCCGACAGGGCATCTTCACCTACGACCACGGAGCGGCTGAGGCGGGATATCCTATCGCCGAGGAGGACCGGGACACGGTTTTCTACATGGAGCTGGATAAGATACTGGGGGCGATAACCCCTATCGTATCAACGGTTATGATCCTGCCAAAACACATTTATGAGGGTATCATCTCTTACGAAAATCCTATCAACAACTCTGACCCGGATGAGGCGCTGACTTTTGCCTATCAGAATCCCGTGGGCTGCGGACCCTACATGCTGGATCGGGAGCGGACGAACACCCAGGAGATCGTGCTGACCAGGCGGGAGGATTATCACCATCTGGATGAGGACGGTGGGCCTCTTTACAAGGTGGAAACGCTGAAATTCATCCTCTATCAGGATGTGAATGTGGCCATTTATGCGCTGAAAAAAGGGCATTTGGATGTGCTGGACACTTCCATCAGCCCCAATTACAGCACTCTGTTTGAAAAGGAAAAGAATATTCAGCTTCTCCGTTCACCGGGAAGTTTTGTCCAGACGCTTGTTTTGAATGTCAACGCCCCTGCCGATCACATGACGCCCATGCGTCAGGTCCTCACGGACAGAAGAGTGCGGCAGGCAATTGCCCTCGCCATCGACCAGGAGGAACTGATCCAAAACGTACTAAACGGTACCGGCACGCCGGCACCGGCGGGACTCATTCTCTCTTCGATGGCGGATCTGTACAACCCGGAGGCGGATATCCTCTCGGGCAGCCAAGAGGAAAAGCTGGACGAAGCCAACGCGCTGCTGGATGGGATCTATCCGGACAGGGACGAGAACGGGTACCGCCTGGCGGACGGGAAGCGGTTGTCCTTTGAAATTCTGGGCTTCCCGGGAGAGCAGGAAGTGATCGGCTATCTGCAGGTTCTTCTGCAGCAGATTGGCATTGAGGTGAAATTTGCTGCTAAAGGGAGCACGCCGGAAAACACCTATCTCTATGGGGGCAATTTTGACATGACGATTCAGAGTGTCGTTTTTTCCCTGTCCAATGTGGATATTATGCTCAAGTCTCATTTCAGTGATCTGAACCGCTCTTCCAATTACGGCAGACTCACCAGTGATGTGATCAACGAGAGCATCACCGCCATGCGGGAGACCATCAACATGAATAAGAAGTACGACCGCATCCGGGAAATCCAGCTTCTGATTGCAGAAGAGTATTACAAGGTGCCCCTGTACTGTTCGGATGTGCTCTCCGTCGCCCGGACGGACCGCTTTGAAGGCTGGGTCAACAGCGAGGGCCAGACTGCATTCAATCTATATTCTCTGCAAAATCTCAGACTGATCGGAACATGAGAGCAGAAGGCGTTTTTAGCGGGAAGTCAGGAAGAAAAAATGAAAACGACTTATGTTATCAAAAGAATACTGTATACAGTCCTCATTTTTTTCGTGGTAGTTGCACTCAATTTCTTCATTCCCAGGCTTGGTGTGGAGGATCCTGCAGAGCGCTATTATCCGGCCCAGGGGAATATGAGCGATGCCGAGTATGAGATCATAAAGCAGATGACAAGGGAGCAGTATGGCTTTGACGTGTCCACATTCCAGCAGTTTTTACGGTACGTGAACGGGCTTTTCCACGGGGACCTGGGGACGTCCTTTCAGGCTGGTTCCCCGAAGGTAGTGGACCTAATTGCTGAGCGGCTGCCCTGGACTCTTGTCCTTTCCGTGAGCACAATGGTTATCAGCGTGGTGTTCGGGCTTCTGATCGGCGCCTATGCTGCGTGGAAACGGGGGCGGATGGTGGATACCATGCTTTTGAATGCGTCCACCATCACCACCGCGCTCCCGTCTTTTTTCATAGCCCTGATTCTCTCCCTGTATCTGGGGTTTGAGTGGGAGTGGTTTCCCGCCTATACGGATCCCAATATGGCAGCGAATTTCTCCTGGAACTGGCCATCCATCCGGCAGGTCATGTACAGCGCCGCTCTGCCCATTCTCTCCATGAGCATCGGCGGCATAGTCAGTTACGCCCAGAGCACGCGGAACAGTGTGATCGCCGTCTCCGGCGAAAACTTCATCCTCACCGCTCGGGCCAAGGGCCTGCCCAACCGGGACGTGCTGTACAAGCACACACTGCGCAATGCCATGCTGCCCATTGTCACCAATCTGGGGCTGAGTGTCAGCGGTCTCATCGGGGGATCGGTTGTTATTGAGCAGATCTTCAACTGGAACGGCATGGGGACCCTTTTCCTCAATGCCAACAATACCAATGATTACCCCCTGATGATGGGAATTATGCTGTTCATGTCCCTGTTTTCCCTGGTGGCCAACCTGGTGACGGATCTGTGCTACTGCCTGCTGGATCCCCGTGTTACGGTCGGGGGTGATTATTCATGAGCAGAGTCAAAAAAATCGGTGCGGCCCTGCTGGATGCCGTCCAGGGCACAGGCCGTTTTATGGCAAAACTTTGGAACCATCCTAAAGGCCGCCTTGGCCTGATCCTTGCCGGCATGCTGATATTCTGCGCCGTTTTTGCGCCACTTCTGGCCCCCTATGATCCCTATGATGTCACACAGCGGGCAGAGAAGGGACTGTCTCCCTCCTGGGAACATTGGCTGGGAACCACCATAACTACCGGTCAGGATATTTTCAGCATGCTCCTCTACGGCACCCGGGTGTCTTTGGTTGTGGGGATTACCACGGGACTTTTTACCGCTTTTCTCGGTGCTTTTATGGGGATCCTTTCCGGCTACGTGGGCGGATTGGTGGATATGCTGGTTATGCGTATCGTGGATGTGCTGCTGGTCATACCCACCCTGCCGCTGACCATAGTGCTGACCAATCTGTTTGGCAAGAGCTATGGGATGATCATTTTCATCTTCACCATCTTCGGCTGGACGGGACTGGCCCGGGTCATCCGCTCCCAGGTGCTGGTGCTGAAAAACAGCAATTATGTGAAAGCGGCGGAACTGGCCGGTGCGGGCAGAGGACACATCATGTTCCGGCATATTCTGCCCGGCGTCTCCCATCTTCTGATTATGAACACGGCGCTCACCAGTGCCGGCATTATGGTGGCCGAGGCGGGACTGTCTTTTCTGGGACTCGGGGACCCCACAGCCATCAGCTGGGGCAAAATGCTGGCGGAGGCCCAGAGTGGCGGTGCGCTCCTTTTCGGCCACTGGTGGTGGATCCTGGCCCCCGGTATTGGCATTTTCCTTTCGGTCTTTGCCTTTATGCGCATCGGTCTGGCCATGGAGGAGATCTTCAACCCCAGTATGAAACAATCCAGCGGTCTGCACAAGTTGTTTAAAACGCTGAACAATACCTATATTCAGGAAGTATTTGATTCCATGGAAGACGGGTCCGACCCGCTGTACAGAGAACACGTTCCGGAACCGGCTGAGACGGTATGATATATCGTCATTCCGGAGAAAGGCAATTTTTATGACCGGCGGTACAGACAAACCCATATTGACCGTTGAGAACCTGAAAGTGATCTTCCCCGGCCAACAGGGCATCGTTCGTGCGGTGGAGGGCGTAAGTCTTCAGGTGGAGCGGGGAGAATGTGCCGCTATCGTAGGGGAAAGCGGCAGTGGCAAGAGTGTGACTTCTCTGGCCATCATGCGACTGCTGGACACGCCCCCCGCTCTTGTACAGGTTGACCGGCTGGAAATAGACGGGGAGGATATCACCGCTCTGTCGGAGAGCAAAATGCAGGATCTCCGGGGCAAGGTAGTCTCTCTGGTCTCCCAGGATGCCCTTGCTGCTCTGAACCCTGTGATGACCGTAGGCAGACAGATTGATGAAATCTTCATCCGCCACCAGAAAAAAAGCAGAAAAGAGGCAAAAGCCTCCTCCATAGAGGCACTGCGCCTGGTAGGGGTCCCCTCGCCGGAGAAGCGCTACAGCGAATTTCCCCACGAATTGAGCGGCGGTATGCGCCAAAGGGTATTGATTGCCATGGCTTTTGCCTGCCAGTCCAAGCTGATCATTGCCGATGAACCCACCACGGCGCTGGATGTCACCATTCAGGCGCAGGTTCTCGAGCTTTTAAAGTCTCTGCAAAAGGCGCAGAAGACCTCCCTTATTCTTATTACCCACGATTTAAGCGTTGTGGCCCATATGGCAGATACCGTATATGTGATGTACTGCGGAAAAGTAGTGGAAGAAGCGCCGCTGCGCCAACTGTTTCACGAGCCGCTCCACCCCTATACGGAAGCGCTTCTTCAGTCCGTTCCCCATCTCACGGAAGGAAACCGCCATTTTGTTCAGATACCGGATACGGTGCCTAATCCAATGAATAAACCTTCCGGCTGCTATTTCCACCCCCGCTGCCGCTACTGCACGGCTGTCTGCCGGGAGAAAATGCCCCCGCTGGAGAGCAGAGCGGGCGGCAGGCAGATACGCTGTTTTCACCCGCTGAGGGAGAACGGATAAAGAGGACAGGGGCAATGAGTCAAATACTTCGACCCTTCAAAAAAGTGGGCCTTTCTCATGGTACTGCCTGTATGGCCGAAGGATTGCAAATCCCAGAAAGTGCTTAAAAAGGTCTATAGGAGGCAGCAGGCTGTTTTCCTTGTTGGAGATAAGACTCTGCTAAATTTTCTTGACTTTCTCTTGACGGTGATGATTTTCCTTCAGCATGGTTAAGACTTGGCGCAGTACAGCAGTTTTTGATCGGCAGTTTCAACGGACATACTTTGAACTGAAGTGCCAGGATGGTCTCTTTGTCTTCCTGACGGGCCACTGCTGTTCTGATACGTCTGGCACGGCTACCATCCGGACTGCACTTTTCTATCTGAATCAGTTCTCCGGTAATTGATTCCTCTTTATCTAACGGATTCTGGTGAGATCTGTTCATCTTCCTACTCTTATCCCAATAGCTGACGGACTCGTAAATATGCACGGTTTAAAGATTGATGAAAGCCCCCAGCACATTCCCTACTTCGTAAACTGGTGATAGCATAATAGTTTTGTTCACTTTTACAAATGGAAATCTTCAAAATTGTACTATAGTTCTTGTTACCATTGCACACCATGACAGCTGGGGTGCTTTGAAACTGCCCCATCTGAATATCTGAATAGATTTCCCTTCCAATAGGTAGAAAAGATATGAGACGGCTAATAAATTGGTGGAGTGATCTCTCTATTCGATTGAAGTTCTTATTTATTGTCAGTGTTATGTTGGTGGCTGCCTGGTCTTTGGTGTTCCTTGTCATGTATCGTTTCCGTCAATCCAACAATGTCTCCAATCGCATCATGCATGATTACCTGGAGATTACCGATTTTATGGACAGTTTTTCTGCAGAAAATGTGGCTTTAGAAACCTATATACGGCCTTATGCAGAAAATGGCCGCCAATTGTACACCGATGCCATTGCACGTACCGACTCCTATCTTCCTCAACTGACACCGCATATAGCATCGGATCCTCGTTCAGAATACGTACTGAAGCGGGCTGTCTGTAATGCTATGAGTTATTTTCGCGTCTCGCAGCAGTTGCTACTGGATCTCAAAGACCACGACGAGATCATTAATCAGTATCTCTATTTGAAAAAGCAGGCTGCATACATAGACAGCTACGCACGGGACTTGCTCCATATTCGCACC
>CAZGAM010000112.1:0-6463 GCA_964523685.1 uncultured Oscillospiraceae bacterium
GCACTTCCGGACAGTCACAAGCTCCGAGGCCTATACCTCGTGAGTAGTTGACGTTTGCATTCTTTCGTCTTGATAAAAAGTGAAAAAAGTGTAAAATAGAAGAGAACCAGTGTTTTTCACGCTGCCGGACCGGGTACCCGGATGGACTGCTGTCCTCTGCTGCGGGAAACTTTTTGCCGAAGAGCTTATTTGAGACAAGGGTTTTAAGGCGCAGAATCCTGTCTGACGCTGATCTGCCGGCCCCGGCCTGATCTTTCCCGGATGGCCTGTTCGGCTTCCAGTTAGCTCCCGCGGGGTATGCTGCGATGCTCTCCCGTTCCCGCTCTGGACGGCTCCGCCGTGCCCGACTGGCCCTGGCTGTGCCTTCCAGCCTTCTCCGTCTTGCCGTTCCGCCGATTTTCCCTGCCTGGCATCCTATCCAAATTCCATCCTAAAATTATTATAAACCACGGGGAAAAATTTGTAAAGCCGGAACTTCTCACCAGGGGTGCTTGGAAACGGTTTGCAGAGCGGCGCAAAGGCAGTGCACTCCTTAATTATAATAAGGATCCGCAGCGGGCAGTTCCGTCTAGCCTGCTTTTGCGCGAGGGCTGCATGTACCCGGGCGAACAGGAAATCTTGTGCCGTACCGAAATCTGGTTTTGCAAAAGGGACAACAATCGCAAAACAGACGGCTCTTAAGGTCCCGTCTGCCAGCAGACCTTTTTTGAACGCAGGAGAACACCATGAATGTGGTAGGAGTCGTAGGGGAATGGAACCCTTTTCACCGGGGACATCTGGAGCATTTTCGCGCCTGCCGGCTCCTGGCGGGAGAAGAGGCGGCGCTGATCGGGGTGATGAGTGGGGACTTTGTCCAGCGGGCAAGTCCGGCGGTGCTTTGCAAGCAGGCCCGAGCCGAGACGGCAGTGCTGGCTGGCGCGGATCTCGTTTTCGAGCTGCCGATTCCATGGTGCATTGCGTCTGCGGAGACCTTTGCTCTTGGTGCGGTGGGGATTTTATCCCATTTGGGCGTGGTAACGCACCTGTGTTTTGGCAGCGAAGTGGGGGATATAGCCCCTTTGCAGCGTCTTTCTCAGGTCTGCGCGGATCCCGCCGTTCTCCAGCAGATCCAGAGGAAAGTGCGCGCCGGCATGGCCTTCGCTCCCGCCAGAGAGGCAGTGCTTGCCCAAAAAGTCGGCCCGGAGGCTGCCATCCTGCGTCAGCCAAACAATATTCTGGGTGTAGAATACTGTAAAGCGCTGGATCGCCTGCATTCCTCCATTACGCCGATGACGACACACCGGACGACAACGGTTCATGACAGGGACCCGGGGCCGGCCCTGCCCGGAGCGGCCGTTCTACGGGAACGGCTGCTAGCAGGAGAAGAGATTGCCCCCTATGTGCCGGACAGCACGGTGGCCGTTCTGGCCCGGGAGCAGGCAGCGGGGAGAGGGCCTGTGAGCGGGCAGCGGCTGGACCAGGCAGTGATGGCGCGCCTTCGGATGCTGAAAAAAGAGGACTTTGCGCAAATTCCGGATGGGGGACAGGGCCTGGGGCTTCGTCTTTATCAGGCTGTCCGGTCATCGGGGGATTTGGCTTCGGCCCTGGAGAGGGCGGGGACAAAAAGCTGCCCCACCAGCCGCCTTCGTCGAGTTGCTCTGTATGCCTGTCTGGGGATCCGGCCGGAGCATTTTCAGATCGTGCCCCCCTATGCAAGGGTTCTGGCCTTTTCCCCCCGGGGCCGGGAGCTTCTTCGCCGGATCCATCCAATCGGCGAAATTCCCCTGGTCACCAAGCCGTCGTCGGGCAGGAAAATCTCTCCGCAGGCAGCGGAGATTTTGGAATTGACGGCTGCCGCCAGAGATTTTTATGTACTGGGATATCAGGAAGTGGAGGAGCGGATTGCCGGCACCGATTGGAGAGCTGGCCCTGTCATACTGGAAAATGGATGAAAAACTGATTTCTATCGAAGAAAAATACAACAAACTGAGTGCCCGGATGGAAGATCCGCAGACGTATACCGATCCGGCTCTGTACGCATCTCTCGCCCGAGAGCGGAAAGATCTGGAGGGTGTGGTGCAGGCCTGGCAGGAAGTCAAGCGTCTACGGCAGACGCAGGAGGAGGCAGAGGAACTGCTCTCCGGAACAGATCCGGAGCTGCGGGCTCTGGCGAAAGAGGAGCTGGACAAGGTCCGTCAGACGCTTCCGGAGGCGGAGCTGCATTTAAAACGGCTCCTGCTGCCCAGAGACCCCAATGACGGGCGAAATGTGATCATGGAACTGCGCGCAGGCGTGGGTGGGGAGGAATCCGCCCTGTTTGCGGCCAGCCTCTACCGCATGTATGCCATGTACGCGGAGAACCGGGGCTGGAAGATCCATATTGCCAACAGCAATGAGACGGATCTGGGCGGCATTCGGGAGATGAGTTTTATTGTAGAAGGGGAGGGCGCTTACTCCCGGTTGAAATTTGAAAGCGGAGTCCACCGGGTGCAGAGGGTGCCGGAGACGGAGACGCAGGGGAGAGTACACACCTCGACAGCCACCGTGGCGGTACTGCCGGAAATGGATCCGGTGGAATTTCATCTGGACCTGTCCCAGGTCCGCATTGATGTGTTCCGCTCCTCCGGTGCAGGAGGACAGAAGGTCAATAAGACCGAAACAGCCATACGGGTGACGCATTTGCCCACCGGCATGGTGGTGGAGTCGCAGGATGAGCGGAGCCAATATATGAATAAGGACCGGGCTCTGTCCATCCTGGCCTCCCGCCTGGCCCAGGCGGAGCGGGAAAAGCAGCAGGCAGATATCGCCGACACCCGGCGAAGCCAGGTGGGAACCGGTATGCGAAACGAGAGAATCCGCACCTATAATTTTCCTCAGGGGCGAGTCACAGATCACCGGATCGGCCTGACCTTGTACCGGATTGATGAGATACTGAATGGTGACCTGGATGAACTCATTGACGCACTGATTACGGCGGACCAGGCTGAGCGGCTTCAAAGAGAGGAAGAAAGTTGAAAACTGAGCGGATTGGGGACGATCTGACCAGAGCAGCGGAGATCCTCCGGCAGGGGGGACTGGTGGCTGTGCCCACAGAGACGGTGTATGGTCTGGCAGCCGACGGAACGAATGGAGCAGCGGTAGAGAGAATATACGAGGTGAAGAACCGGCCCAGCGTCAAACCTCTGAGCCTTCTTGTTCCAGGCCCGGAGGCTCTGGAGAAGTATGGGAAAAATGTTGCCAGGGGCGCCCGGGTTCTGGCAGAGGCCTTCTGGCCGGGTCCCTTGACCATTGTGGTGGAAGCAGACGAAAAAATCCCGGATATTGTCCAGGCAGGTGGGGATACAGTGGGGCTTCGATGCCCAAATTCGCCCAAAACCCTTTCATTGCTGGCGCAGTGCGGCATACCTCTGGCAGCTCCCTCCGCCAATCCCTCCGGAGCGTCCAGTCCGAAGAGCGCGGAAGAGGTACTGGCATATTTCGATGGCAAAATTGAGGCGGTGATTGATGGCGGACCGTGTTCCCTGGGTGTGGAAAGCACTATCGTGGATACGAGCGGCGGCGGCTTGCGGATTTTGCGGCAGGGGGCTCTGGGCGCCGAGGCGATTCGACAGGCACTGATCCACTCTCTGAAAGTCATTGGGATTACCGGCGGAACCGGTTCCGGGAAGACAACGGCTCTGCAGACCCTGGTCTGTCGGGGAGCGCTGGTACTGGATGCGGATGAGATTTATCATCAGCTGTGCCGGGATGGGGGAGAGATGCTCTCCGAGATCGAGAGCACGTTTCCCGGCGCTGTAGAAAACGGTGTGCTGCAGCGGAAGAAACTGGGCTCAGTTGTCTTTTCCGATCCTTTAAAGCTGGAGCAGCTGAACCGGATCACGGAGCCCTATGTTGTGTCGGAGCTGGCGGACCGGCTGGCCCGCTTCGCGGCCTCCGGCGGGCAGTGGGCGGCGATCGATGCCATTCATCTTATTGGCACAGAGCTGGAAAGCCTGCTCACCTGCCTGGTAGGCGTTCTGGCCCCGGAGCAGACCAGGGTGGACAGGCTGGTGGCCAGGGAGGGTATCAGCCCGGAATATGCCCGCCTGCGCATCGAGGCCCAGGAGCCGGACAGTTATTATGAAGAGCACTGCTCTTATATTTTGCGCAATGACAGTACCCAGGAGGCGTTTCAGCGCCGATGCGACCAGCTGTTCCGGAAAATTCTGGAAAGTTAGCCTTTGGGAGCAGAAGTATCCGGGATTTTCCGGGGCCGGATGCCGGTGCTAGAACCAGGCTCTTCCAGGACAGAAAAGCCTGCGGAGCCCCGCTTTTTCCCCATTCTCTCATTTCCAAACTGGAAGCCGCATCGGGCGGAACACATTGACATTGGGTTTGGGTTACTATAGAATGACGTGGGGGCCAGGAGTTAGGATGCTGCGAATAGGCACGGATAGGAACATAGACTGTTCGCATGGATTGGGTACCAGAAGCATGACAATTTCATGATGAGGGAGGACGAGAAGCACACGTGGAGAGGACTGCTTATGTGCATAGTATGACCCAGGAAGAGAGAGTAGAGTATTTGATTGACAGGCTCTGTCATGCCAATCCGCACTATCTGCCGGATCGCTCGTTCTATAAGGCAAGCCGGAAGGATTTTCTTCGGGCCCTATTGAATGTGAGGCACCCGGATCCCATTGACGAGGAATTTCTGCAGGTGCAGGACGCCTATCTCCAGGAAGAGACGGCGTCCAAAGGAATTACCGATGCGGCTGATTTAAAGTCGGTGCGGGGGGATATCGCCCTGTGGAAGGGGGATATTACCACGTTGAAGTGTGATGCCATTGTCAATGCGGCAAATTCCAATATGACCGGCTGCTACAGGCCGTGCCACAACTGCATCGACAACTGCATCCACACCTATGCCGGCGTGCAGCTGCGATTGGAATGCGACGGGATCATGCGACGGCAGGGCCATCCGGAGCCGGTGGGAACGGCCAAGATTACCGATGGCTACAATCTCCCCTGCCGGAAGATCCTGCATACAGTAGGGCCGGCTGTCGATTTTGCGGTGACGGAGGAGGATCAGAGACTTCTCGCAAGCTGCTACCGCACCTGTCTGGATCTGGCATTTGAAAATCATCTGGAAAGTGTAGCTTTTTGCTGTATTTCTACCGGAGTATTTCATTATCCCCCAGAGGAAGCCGCCAAGGTGGCAGTGGAGACAGTCTGTGACTGGAAGGAACAGAACCATTCCCCCATGAAAATCATTTTCACGGTTCATGGAGAGCGCAATTACAGGATCTACCAGGAAATTCTCCAATAACCTGCCTTATGAGGCGTCGCCGGCGGGCATCTTGGTGAATTGGCAAGCACTGGGTGCGGAGTCGGAGAGAGCCCATCATCCCAGCTGTGCCCGGGGAAAGCGCCGACGATGGGACAACAGCTACAGTGTGCTGGACGGCTAAATCCGGCAGGACCAGATGCCGACAGATGAGCCGCGGCAGGCCGATGCAGGACAAGAAAATAGGGGGATCCGTGCGATGAAGCAGCAGGAAACAGAAGGGGATGAAAAAATAGGGCTTCTCCGGCAGATGCTGGACCAGGCAGAGGCGGTGGTGATCGGCGCAGGCGCAGGGCTTTCCACCGCGGCGGGATACGAATACGGAGGAGCGCGTTTTCAACGGTATTTTTCGGATTTTCATCGCCAATATGGGATAACGGATATGTATACAGGCGGTTTCTATCCCTTTGAAACCAAGGAAGAGTACTGGGCCTGGTGGAGCCGCCAGATTTGGGTAAATCGGTATATGGATCCTCCCAAGCCGGTGTACCAGCAGCTGCGGGAGCTGGTGGAGGGGAAAGAGTATTTTGTGATCACCACCAATGTGGACCACTGTTTTCAAAAAGCCGGTTTCCCGAAAGACAGGCTGTTTTACACCCAGGGGGACTATGGCCTGTTCCAATGCAGCGGCCCCTGCTGCCCGAAGACGTATGACAATGAGGAAGTGGTGCGGGCCATGGTGGAACAACAGAAGGACATGAAAGTCCCGGAGAATCTTCTGCCGTTCTGCCCCGTCTGCGGCAGACCTATGACCACCAATCTGCGGGTGGATGAGAAATTTGTGGAGGACGAGGGCTGGCATCACGCATGCAGTCGGTACGAGGAATTTCTGAAGGAACATCAGGAAACGGCCCTTTTTCTGGAACTTGGTGTGGGCAGCAATACCCCAAGCATCATAAAATATCCCTTCTGGCATCTGACAACGAAAAATCACAGGGCGCACTATGCGGCGGTGAATCACAGTCAGGCAATATGTCCCAGAGGAATAGAGGATCGGTCCGTCTGCCTGCGGGGTGATATTGAACTCGTTTTGACGGAACTTCTTCAGACAGCATAGAAACAGGTCAGGTAAAGTGTATGAGCAGTGAAGCAAATAAGATACTGGAGGCGGTGCGGGATGGCGATCTCAGTGTGGACCAGGCGCTGCTTCAGCTGAAG
>CAZGAM010000112.1:6473-7661 GCA_964523685.1 uncultured Oscillospiraceae bacterium
CGGTTATGCCAAAGTAGATCTCCATCGGAAAGTACGGCAGGGGACCCCGGAGGTAATTTACGGCGCCGGGAAGACGCCGGAGCAGATTGCAGGGATCTGCCAGACCATGCAACAGAACCATCAGAGCAGGATCCTGATCACCCGCCTGTCCAGAAGGGCGGCTCGTCTGGTGGGCCAGAGTGTGGATCTGGAATACTATGACAGGGCCCGCGTGGGCATCGTAGGAGGCATTCCCGAGCCAGACGGGTTGGGTGCTGTGGTGGTGGCAACGGGCGGAACCAGTGACATGCCGGTGGCAGAGGAGGCGGCGCTGACGGCGCAGGTTCTCGGCAACGAAGTGGTGCGGCTTTACGATGTGGGCGTGGCGGGACTGCACAGGCTTCTCTCTTTTCAGGAGACGATTATGAGTGCCTCGGTCATTATTGCCATCGCAGGGATGGAAGGGGCGCTGGCCAGCGTGCTGGGCGGACTGGCAGACTGTCCGGTGATTGCCGTTCCAACCAGTGTGGGCTATGGCGCGTCGTTTCATGGCTTAAGCGCTCTGCTGAGTATGCTCAACTCCTGTGCCAGCGGGGTCAGTGTGGTCAATATTGACAATGGCTTTGGCGCAGGGTATCTAGCCAGTATGATAAACCACAGGGAGGGAAAATTTGAAAATACTGTATCTTGATTTATCCATGGGTGCTGCAGGGGATATGCTGACGGCGGCTCTATTGGAACTGCTGCCGGACCCGGAGGCGTTTGTCGAGAAACTGAATGGACTGGGACTGCCGGATGTGGAATTCAGGCGGGAGAAGGTCACAAAGTGCGGGATACAGGGTACCCATATAGCTGTGATGGTGCATGGCCGGGAGGAAGAAGAGTGGCTCCATCAACACAAGGAGGAAAAACCGCATGACCATGGGCATGGGCATGGACATGACCATGACCATGTCCATCAGCACAGCCAGGAGCCGGAATCGGGCCAGCCGCACAAGCACGATCACCCCCACCGGAGTCTGAAGGATATAGAGCATATAGTAAAAGAGCATCTGAATCTGCCGGGGCCGGTCCTGGACGATGTGCTGGCGGTATATGAGACTATAGCCGAGGCGGAGAGTGCTGTTCACGGCGCCCCGGTGGAACATATTCATTTTCACGAAGTGGGATCCCAGGACGCCATAGCGGATCTCACGGCGGTATGTCTTC
>CAZGAM010000113.1:0-3223 GCA_964523685.1 uncultured Oscillospiraceae bacterium
TGCGCATTCCGGAACGGTTGATGCAGCCGACCTTTTCCAGCGTGCAGTCAAAGGAACCTGGCTTTCGGAGCCAGTCATGCGTCTGCTTAAGGCCGTCAAGCGAAAGCTGATATTTCTCACAGCCGTAATATTTCATCTCTCTGCACACCGGATCATCCAAGTGGAAGGGATTTCCCAGAATGGTGAACGGAATACCGTGTACCTTGAAAAGCTCACAAAGCCGCCAGAAATCCGGGTGCAGGATTGGGTCGCCGCCGGTCAGGTAAAAATACGGCAGCCGGTCATACATTTCACAGAAATCAAGACAGTTGTAAAACGTGTTCTCCATTTGCCGCCAGCCCATGGAATCAGGTTTCCTGCCTGCGTTGCCGGAGTAAATATAGCAGTGTCTGCACCGCTGGTCGCATTCATCCGTGATATGCCATTGAAAAGAAAAGTAACCGCTCATGTTTATTCCTTCATCTATCTGAACCGGCAAAGCCGGATGCAAGTCGTAGGCCCCCGAGGGGGGATGGCCCCTGTCGGGAGCTGATTTTTGCGGATGGCTGGACTATTTGTCAGCCGCTCCACATGCGGAGGGAGATTTCTCCGGCTTATCGGGCGCGCCGCAGGCGGAACCACATGCGGAGGGAGATTTCTCCGGCTTATCGGGTGCGCCGCAGGCAGTACCGCAGGCGGATGGCGTTTTGACTGGCTTATCGGAAGCCCCGCAGGCAGTGCCGCAGGAAGCTGCCGTTTTGTCGTCAGCCCATCCGGCGAGATTGGAAAGTGCCATTGTTACCCTCTCCTTTCGGAACAATTCAAAAGGCTCTTTGGGCCTTCTGTATTCCTTATTTTACCGGCGGACCGGAGGTGGTACAAGTACGCACTTTTTTGTAACTATCTTGCCGTACTTTGCATGCTGCCTTATAATGAGCTTGGAACATGCTACATTGCAGTATGGGAGGAAAACGTTGAAAACAAAAACGGAACTGCTTCCTGAGTGCCCGGTGGCGACCACGGTGCAGTTGATTGGAAGCAAATGGAAACTGCTGATCATACGCAACCTGCTGAACCGGCCTTGGCGCTTCAACGAATTGCAGAGGGACCTGGAAGGCATTAGCCAGAAGGTGCTGACGGACAGCCTCAGATCCATGGAATCGGACGGGCTTGTAACCCGCACCGTGTATCCAGAAGTCCCGCCAAGGGTGGAATATGCTCTGTCGGAACTGGGACAAAGTCTGGAGCCGATTATTGACGCAATGAAAATATGGGGAGAGAAATATAAGGCGCTGCGGGGAGTTTCTGAATGAGGATCGCGTGTCTGGCCATGGCTGTTTCTTGGCGCCTTTTCCAGAACCAGCACATTCTCTTGCCGTCTGCCAATATAACACACCTAGAGGGCATCCGGCGCAGACCTCTGCTGCAAAGCCAATGCCTATTTGAAGGAGGCAGTGGCGTTTGCCGTCTTCGCCCCGAGCCGTCTTGAACCGGCAGCGCATGGCGCCGCCCGATGTTGCCTCATGCTGCCCGGGCCGGGAGGCACCCTTTAGTTGATGCAATGATTCCGGGACAAAGAAAAAACCCCGGCCTGTGTGCAGGCCGGGGTGCCAATCTTTTTCCTATGTTTGCTATTTTGCAGCTTGGCGGGCTGCACGCTTGCTGTCCAGACGGGACATATACAGAGCACAGGTAGAATCGCCCACAATATTCAAAGTGGTACGTCCCATATCAAACAGTTTATCCACACCGGCAATCAGGGCAATACCTGCCACCGGCAGGCCGACACTCTCCAGTACCATGGCTAGCATTATCATGCCGGCACCGGACACACCAGCCGTCCCTATGGACGCGAGAGTGGCCGTGAGAACAATCATGGCCAGCTGACTGAGGGTCAGATTTATTCCGTAGCAGGTGGCAATAAAAATCGTGGCAACACCCATATAGATGGCCGTTCCATCCATGTTGATCGTGGCTCCCAGAGGAAGAACAAAGGAGCTGACTTCAGGGTCGGATCCCATATTGTTGGAGCATTCAATGGTCAAAGGCAGAGTAGCAGCCGAGGAGGTGGTTGTGAACGCGACGACCATAGCCGGGTAGATGCCTTTGACGAATTTGATGAAGCCCACTTTGCTCAGAAACGTAGCGGAAAAGCCGTAGCACAAAACGAAATGGGCGATATAGGCGAGGTAGGCCACCAGAATAACCAGCAGCAGAGAGCCTACAATCTTGGGTCCGTTCACAGCTACCACATCCGCCATCAGGCAGAAAACGCCGATGGGTGTGATTTTAATGATCATCCCCATGACTTTCATGACAACCGCATAGGCGCTTTCCATGACTTCGCTGAATTTCTTGCCTGCATCCCCAGCCAGCAGAATGCCGGCACCCATAAACAGAGCGACAACGATCACCTGCAGCATGTTGGCATCGGAGAAACTCTGCCACATGTTGGAGGGGAATATGCCCTTGATCACATCCATGATGTTGGTGGTCGTAGCCTCATAGGTCAGGTCCGTTGTCTCCAGGACGGGGAAGAGATGCATATTATTGGCGACAATGGCAAAAAGAAGACCGATGACAATGGCTATGGCAGTCGTCGCCAGGTAGTACACGATGGTTTTCCAGCCAATGGACCCTACCCGCTTAATATCGCCGAGACTGACCACACCGCAGACAATACTGGTGAGAACCACCGGTACAACCAGGAATTTGAGCAAGTTGATGTAGATATCCCCGATGGGCTTGAGGTAGGCAGTGGTGAAGGCACCTCCGTCTTCCATTCCATACATACACGCAAGACCTACCAGAATACCGAGAATCATTCCGATGAAAATCCAGGCAGGCAATTTCAGCTTCTTCATAAAAGTCACTCCTTCTATCTAGTTGTTGTACAGATAGTATAACAGAATCTTATAACAATGTAAAGAAAAATTGTATACAGGTCTATCGCCCGGAAATTCCCTGAATTTCCGACAAATTAGTAGGAAAAAGAGAAAAACCCGTTGACAAGATAGGAAATATAGAATATACTAAAATTACATATAGAATATACTAAAATTACATTCACTACAGGCGAAGGGAGCAGAAAGCCTATGTATGTATATGCGGACAATGCGGCAACGACGTCTGTCAGTCCCAAGGCGCTGGAGGCGATGATGCCTTATTTCTGTGAGGAGTATGGCAATGCATCCAGCCTGCATACACCGGGACAGAGAGCGGCAGAGGCGATGCAGCGTTCCCG
>CAZGAM010000113.1:3233-7647 GCA_964523685.1 uncultured Oscillospiraceae bacterium
CCCCAAAGAGATCTATTTCACCGGAGGCGGCAGTGAGGCGGACAACCAGGCTCTGCTTACCGGCGCGGCGCTGGGCGCCAGAAAAGGGAAAAAACACCTGATCTCCACTGCCTTTGAGCATCATGCCGTTCTTCATACGCTGGAAAAACTGGAAAAACAGGGATTTGAAGTGACGCTGCTGGATGTCCACGAAAACGGTGTGGTAACGGTGGAAGAGGTAGCTTCCGCGATTCGGCCGGATACAGCGCTGGTATCCGTTATGGCTGTCAATAATGAGATTGGCACGATACAGCCCATCGAAGACATCGGCGCTCTCTGCCGGGAAAAGGGAGTGCTGTTCCATACCGATGCCGTGCAGGCGGTTGGCCATATACCGGTGAATGTCAGCAAGTGGAATGTGGATATGCTGAGCATGGCAGCGCATAAATTCCATGGTCCCAAAGGAGTGGGGGCTCTGTATGCCCGCAGGGGCATTGCCCTTTCCAACGTCATCGAAGGAGGACAGCAGGAACGGGGAAAGAGGGGCGGCACGGAAAACATACCGGCTATTGTGGGGATGGCAGCCGCTTTGGAAGAAGCCACGGAGAACCTGGAGGCGGATATGGCCTATGTCACCGGTTTGCGGGAAAAGCTGATCTGCGGTCTAAGCAGGATACCCCACAGCCATCTCAATGGAGATCGGGAAAAACGGTGCCCGGGGACAGTGAATTTCTGCTTTGAAGGAATTGAGGGAGAAGGATTGCTGCTGTGGCTGGATGCCAAAGGGATTGCCGCATCCTCCGGCAGCGCATGCACTTCCGGTTCGCTGGACCCAAGCCATGTGCTGCTGGCGCTGGGATTGCCCCATGAGGTGGCCCACGGCAGTCTGCGCCTGAGCGTGGATACGCACAATACAGAAGAGGAAATTGATCACATTTTGAAAACGGTACCCGAAGTAGTCGATTATCTGCGGGATATGTCCCCGGTATGGGACGAATTGGAGAAAGGCCAGAGGCCTCATCTTATATGATATGGCATGAAAGGAGAAGATCGTTATGGCGCTGTACAGTGAGACTGTGATGGATCATTTTGAGCATCCGAGAAATGTGGGAGAAATGCCGGATGCGGATGGAATCGGCGAGGTGGGCAATGCTGTCTGCGGCGATATTATGCGTATGTATATAAAGGTGCAGGATGGCATTATTACCGATGTGAAGTTTAAGACGTTTGGCTGCGGAAGTGCCATTGCAAGCTCTTCCATGGCTACCGAGATGATTAAAGGCAAGCCGATTGAGGAAGCACTAGAACTGTCCAATAAGGCAGTGGCCGCAGCGCTTGATGGACTTCCCTCCCATAAGCTGCACTGTTCCGTGCTGGCGGAAGAGGCTGTACGGGCTGCGGTGAAGGACTATTATGACCGGCACCATATAGACTATGATCCGGCTGTATTCGGCTGCGATGTAGTCAGGCAACATGAAAAGGACTTGTCTTCAGAGAAGGCATAAGAGTAGGGACAGACCTTCCTGTGATGGCCCTATTTCCAAAGTCTGGATCGTCCCAGGAGGGGAGGGAAAGGGGCTTCGCCTCTTTTTCCGATGCGGTCAAGTTTGCCGGGTAAAACACTTGGTCCCCGGTGTCTTAGAACCCCAGAGCTGAGACCTGCCTGCGCGGATTGGAGCATGCCGCAGAGAGAGAAAGGAATTGGCTGCGGAGGGACAGGGAGGAGACCGACAGCCCTTCCAGGAGGAATGGATTGACAAAAAAAGCGATGATTGCCATGTCCGGCGGAGTGGACAGTTCCGTGGCAGCGTATCTGACTGCCCAGGCCGGTTATGCATGCCTTGGGGTGACGATGAAGCTGTACGAAGAGACTTCCCCCGGAGAGAGAACATGCTGTACGGCGGAGGACGCGATGGATGCACGGTCTGTTGCCGTTCGGGTAGGGTTTCCTTTTTATGTATTTAACATGGTAGACGAATTCCGCCGTCAGGTCATAGAGCCCTTTGTAGCAGAGTATGAAGCTGGCAGAACCCCGAATCCCTGTTTGGAATGCAACCGCTGTCTGAAGTTTGGGAGCCTTTTAGAGAAAGCCCATATGCTGGATTGTGAGATTCTGGTTACCGGCCACTATGCGAGAATTGAGAAGAACAGCCATGGGCGGTGGCTTTTGAAAAAGGCACTTCACCGCGAAAAAGATCAGAGCTATGTGCTGTATATGCTCACGCAAAAGCAAATGGAGAAAGTGCGCTTCCCCTTGGGCGGCATGAGCAAAGAAGAAGTTCGGGCACTGGCAGAGGAACAGGGCTTTTTTAACGCGGGAAAGAGGGACAGTCAGGATATCTGTTTTGTTCCAGATGGAGATTATCCGGGGTTTATCAGACGCTTTACAGGCAAACAGTATCCAAAAGGAAATTTTATTGATGAGAGCGGAAAGGTGCTTGGTGAGCACCAGGGACAGATTGCCTACACACTGGGCCAGCGCCGCGGCCTTGGTGTAGCGGGAGAGAAGCGCCTGTACGTCTGCGGCAGAAACCAGCAGAACAACACGATATTATTGGGGGACAATAAACGCCTGTTTACGCGCAGGTTCAAGGCACGGCATGTGAATCTGATAGCCTGTGACAGGCTGGATGGACCAATACACTGCTGTGCGCGAATCCGGTATAAGCAGGTGGAGCAGCCGGCTGTGGTAACGCAGACGGGTCCAGACGAACTGGATGTCCTTTTTGATGAGCCGCAGCGTGCCATAACACCAGGTCAGGCAGTGGTATTATATGACGGGGACCTGGTGCTGGGGGGCGGCACAATTATAGAAACGGAGGGAAACAAATGACAAGGGAAGAAGCGTGGAACCTTCTGACGAAATATAATCATGAAACCTTTCATCTCCAGCATGCTCTGACAATGGAAGGGGTTATGCGCTGGTTTGCAGTGGAATTGGGATATGGAAAGCAGGTAGATTTTTGGGGCATAGTTGGCCTTCTCCACGACCTTGACTTTGAAATGTGGCCGGAAGAGCATTGCGTGAAGCAGCAGGAGCTCATGCGGCAGGCGGGAGTTGATGAGGCTGTCATTCATGCCACCTGTTCCCATGGATGGGGACTGACAGTAGATATTGAACCGACGCAGGAGATGGAAAAAGTCCTGTACGCTACCGATGAGCTGTCCGGTCTGATCGGTGCGGCTGCCTTGATACGACCATCCAGAAGCGTCCAGGATATGGAACTGAAAAGTTTAAAAAAGAAATTTAAAAGTACCAGCTTCGCTGCGGGATGCAGCCGAAAAGTGATCCAGAAAGGCGCAGATATGTTGGGATGGTCCCTGGATGAGCTGATGCAGCGCACGATTTTGGCTATGCGCTCCTGTGAGTCGAAGGTCGAGGAAACAATGAGAGATCTTGAGAAAAAAGCATGAATCATCTGGCTGCTGATGCTTCCAGATTCTTATAAGAAGAGCATATGAACGGCAACAGGATATGCTATTTGTTTCCAATCTATGCGATGCGATGAGAGAATAGAAACGAAACAGCCTAAACCGGAGCAGAAATTACTTGAAAATCAACAGGCTCAGACAGAACCATAACCGCATGTTCAATGAGGTGTAATAGAAATGAAAATATCGACACGGGGCAGGTATGCATTGCGTACTATGGTGGATCTTGCGCAGAATGGTGCGGAGAGACTGGTGCCGTTAAAGGATATCGCCGCACGACAGGACTTGAGTCAAAAATATCTGGAACAGATTGTGATACAATTGAGCAAAGCGGGTTTTGTCAAAGGGACCAGAGGGCCGCAGGGTGGATACAGGCTGTCCAGAGAGCCGAAAGATTACAAAGTGAGTGAGATCCTGGAATTAGTGGAGGGCAGTCTGGCGCCTGTGGAATGTTTGGAGCAGGAGGTAAACACCTGTGAAAGATGCTCTACCTGTGCAACCGTTGGCGTTTGGTCTGGCCTTTACAAAGTGGTAACAGATTATCTTGAGAACATATCCCTGCAGGATATCGTGGAGAAAGCAGAATTGTTAGCAGATAATGATTATGTAATTTGATGCTGATAGAGAACAGGTTGGGAAAGGTCTTTCAAGAGGATTGGAGGACAGTAAGCATCAAAGTCGGAGGAAGCGTATCAAAATTTCAGGCAATTTCAGACTATATTATGATTCAAGTTTTCACGTTCAAATATTGGCGGATTGCTATGTTAAAGCCCAGAATTTTAGACAATACCTTTGAGGTCAAAGGTCGGAGATGAACGCCGTCAGGCGCAAGTCGTTACTACGACTAGGTAGTTGACCCATGGCCAATGTCCAGTTCGCCAATATCTCTAATCCCGGAGAACCGCAAAACAGATACCTTTCTTTATCTAGGGAGTATGTCTGCCTGTCTGACGATTGCTTTTATCTTGTAAATTGAAGAAGCTGAACTATTTTTAGATCAGCT
>CAZGAM010000114.1:0-7645 GCA_964523685.1 uncultured Oscillospiraceae bacterium
GAATACAATCAGAGAAGAAGTCAGTGAATACTTTATCTATTCCGATATGTATGACGAAATAGATAATGCATGGACCCTGCTCTGTGCGACCGGCTATCTGACCATGCAGGGCAGACCGGACGATTATCTGGTGAAACTCAAAATTCCAAATCTGGAAGTACGGGATGCGTTCGTGAAGCAGATCCGGGCGTGTTTCCAGGAGACCGTCCAGTCGAACACAGACACGCTGAATCGATTCTGCACCGCCCTTTTGCATGGGGACACCGGCGAAGCGGAAAGATGCTTCGACTGGTACCTACAAAAAACCATCGACAACGGCATCACCACAGACGGGGAAAAAGCTCTCTTCTACCAGAATGTCTTGCAGGAGATTTTAGCCTGGAAGGAGAGCTGGAGCACAAAGACCAGCCAGGAGAACAGCGATGGGCTTGCAGTTGTCCTTATCAAGCCTGAGCAGGGAAATCTGGGAGTTGGAATATGCATCGCGCTCCGCTATAACCGGGACCGGGATCAAGGCTGCCAGGACGCCCTGGATCAAATTGATACGATGAAAGGCGGTGAAATGCTCCAGAAGGACGGAAGGAAGACCATTCTCAAATACGGCATCGGCTGCTTCGGGGAAAAGTGTCAGGTCATGCTCCGCCAATAAGGAAAAAGCATGTGCCAGACAAGGCAGGCGGACAGCGCAAAAATCCTGCTTTTGACCCGGCACATGCTCTCCCTGTCCGGACTTTCCCGTACTTGACTTGCATCAGCCAGGTGTACTGTTCTATTCGCAGGGAACCTCTGTGTTTGATGTTGCCAGAAACCGTCCCGTTTCAGAAACAATTTTCTCCCGCACCACCAAAAAAGCCCCGCAGAGAGCACTGCGGAGCTTATCATTTTACCATTTTGGGTTCTTCGGGGGAAAAACGGGTTCTTTGTCCTTCGGGCGTCTATCCAGATATCTTGCCATCTGCGCGGCAAAAGAGGCCACCTCGGCGCCTCCCAGATAAGTACTGGAATAACGAATATAAGCCACTTCATCCAGATCCCTTAACTTCGTTATAATATAATCTCTGATTTTAGAGGAAGCAACTTCTCTGGTCGCAGAATTTTGCAGGTTATTATCAATTTCATCGACAAGGGAGAGAATGGCGTCCCGGCTGATATCCCGTTTGTGGCAGACTCTGCTGATGGATTGTACGATCTTCTCTCTGTTAAATGCTTCTCGTCTTCCGCCTCGCTTTATCACGACAACGGGCATCAACTCAATTCTCTCAAAGGTGGTGAATCGCGCCTCACACTTGGGGCACATACGACGACGGCGGATTGAGTAACCGTCCCCGATAGGCCTTGAATCCAGCACCGTGCCTCCCTCGTATCCGCAATAAGGGCATCTCATAGTAGTTTCCTCCGCAACATCTTGTAATCGTGGCTGGGAGAAACTATTCTACCACAGCAGCCTGCAAATTGCTAGTACCATTTCCGGGGCGGGTCAAATTTTTCAACTCCGACCGTTTGAAAGAGCTTTGCCGGACTCCGGTGTGCTGTGCAGTGCGGCGGTCAGCTATTCTACCGTTCTGCCGTCACGGTTCACTGTATTTTCCGCCTGGCAACTGTCCTGAAATTGCCTCAGCCGACCGCCTTTTATCCTCGTTTTCCCCTTTGTGAACTCCCCTCTCTGCTTGCGTAAATGGTTCCAGCCCGACGCGAAGAAGTCTCTGACAGGTTCCACCTGTTTGGAACAGAGACTGCGCAGTTTTGACCTTCTTATCAGAGATCAAACTCTTCTTTACAATCCATCATTCCTCTGATTTCAGCATGACCATCTTCCAGATAGAACAGGGCCATTTCCCATCCGTTATTGTCGTACATGGCCATAAGATCCGGCATGATCTCCCTTACTTTCGACAGTATTTTCTCATCCTTTACAAGCTTGACTTTCCCATCATAGCGCAAAAATTCATCCCCCGCAGTGGCAAGTACTTCAACGTGCGGATTCGTGGTAAGCTGCCGATACACATTTTTAAAAGTTCCGGTTCCGAAGAAGATTTTATCCCCTTCCAGCAGATGTAAGCCAAAGGGGCGACCTTTGGGCTGGTTCCCCTCAGTGGTTAAAAAGTAGAATACCTGCGCCTTGTCCAGAAAATCATTCACTTTCTCTGCATTTGTCATTTCCAATGCCTCCTTATTCAATCTTTAGAATTTTGCATTTTGCAGCCGATCGTCAGGATCGTCTGCCACACAGGTCCACCCCTTACCGATATGGAATTTTATCGTATCCAGTCTGGCGTACCGATTTTGGCGGGTGTTTTGCGTTTCCAGCCCTGGCGCCCGCAGGCTGAACAGACTTTTGCTCCAATCAAATCGAATGGTTCCCTGGCTTTCTCTTCCGTACAGCCCGTTTCCAGGGGAGCGGCAGCTCAAAAGCATGCCCGGAGGTCTTTCCATCCATCACCTCCTTTGCGCAATAGGCAGCTCATGACGAAGTCGTGCTCTCCTTGTAAAAGGAAACTTTGCCCGCTTTGTCTGTCTTTTCCAGAGGAAGAACGATCAGGCACCGCATGACCTTCTTCCGCCACCCGGCAGCCTGATGTTACCTGTCTTTCCAGAGCCAGAAATGATGTTGCCGATGCATTTCGGGATTCCCTCTGATTTCTCTGTCAGTACACAGCGCCCCTTTCTAAATAGCTGGTAAGAAAGATCCCCTGGAACAGCAAAAAGATCGTGATCACACTGTATTTTAGGAACGGCTTCTTCTCTGTCATGATACTGAGAGTCAAAAACAGGGGAAATGCAGTAGACATATAACGTCCGCAGCTCAGAGGCCAGCTGATGGAGAAATTCAGCAGGATACAGATCAAAAAATACGCACTCCAGGCAGGGTCCAGGAGCCGAACCGCAGCTAGGATGATAGCCAGGGAGAAAAGAAATACCACGAGATCAGGCAGCCATATATTGACGAGTGTTGGATCGCCTCCATTACGCCCGATCTCCTGCAAAATAATCGTAATACATTGAGGCAGTGGTGTAAAATGCTGGAACCAGTGTTCCTTCTGGTACAGGGAAAACTGAAAAGGATTGCCATCCACAGCATAATTCATGGCGAGATAGAGACCCGTACCAAGCAGCATGAGCGAAGAAGGAAGTATTTTTCTGAAAATATCCCTGCAAACGCTCTTCCCCTTATGTTCCCTGATTTTCTGAATCGGCCTGTCTGAGAAGAAATACTCCACAAAAGCAACCGGCAATAGAAAAATGCCCTGCATTCTGGTCAGAGAAGCAAACGCGCCAAAAATGCCTGCCAGCGCGTAGTGGTGTTTTCGAAGGAAATAAAACGTAGTGACCGACAAAGCGAGGAACAGGCTCTCCGTGTAATAAGCGCAGTAAAAAAAAGAAAACGGGTAGGCGGAGAGAAACATAAGGGTTGTCATGGCTGTCTCCCAGCCAAACTCTTCCGTAACAAGTCTGGCCAGTATATAGCAGGACCACAGAAAACAGAACGCGGAAACCAGAGGACCGCACAGGTCGTAGTTTTGCAGTACAATATTTACCAGGTGTACAACCCAGGGATATAGAGGAAAGAACACAAGAAACAGATGCTGTCCGTCTTCTGTGTAATTCCTGTATCCGAATTCCGCCAGTTTCCGATAATGAATGGCGTCTTTATGCAGCCAGGCACGCAAAACCTCCTGAAGAGTCAGGCTGTCGTTTTGATTGATACAGAAAATGACACTGACGCATACCCATAAAAGAATAACCAGCACACCCCACAGGCAGGCCTTCAGTCCCTGACGGCTCGTAAACTTCTCCCCCACATGCCGTGGCGGGGAACTCCACCCTGCCGGGAGTTTTTCCGGTGCCAGGCAGCGAAGAAAAATCGCCGCACACAGCAAAGTAAAAAGGGGCAGCAGGATTGCCCAAGAGAAAATCTTCATAGTCTCCCTTGTATTTGCCATACAGCCTGGAGATCAAATTCCAGTTTTTTCAATTTGGACCAACGCAGCGGGTCCTTGTATTCCTTCCGGAATGTGCCGGTTCATCAAAGGACCATGGCGGCAGATCCAAAAATCCCAGCTCTGTTCCCTGCGACAGCATAGCACAAAATCTCCCTCTTTTCCAGTGGAAACAGAAAACATTCCGACATAAGACATCACGTACCGATTGACCCCGCCCAGAACCTGTCCGGACTTTTCATTCATGGTGCGGAATTCCGGTCTATGGAAAAAAGGGGCAGCCCTACGATACCATCTCTTCTACACCTTGACGAAACAGAAAGCATGTGGACATATCATGGAAAGAAAAAAAGGGAAAAATTCCGGCAACAGCAGCAGTGAAGAGACTTTTATTGAGCTGTTTTGTGATTCCTTTGGCCCGGAAAACGGACAGTATCTGTACCTGCAATATCCCATAGTCGATATCTATGGCCGGCATCGCACAATTGATTTCGCGGTAAATGTTCCGGACGGGAAAATCGCCTTTGAGATTGACGGGAACCGATGGCACCAGCCAAATCAGATTTCTACCGACAAGTACCATGATGATCTGCTGAAGCAGAACAGCATGGTGTTTGAAGGGTGGAAGGTCTACCGTTGGACCTCGGAGCAGCTGGACCGTTCCCCGGAGCGGGTAAAGGATGAACTCATCACCTTTCTGGGACAGTCGCCCTTGTTCAGTTACATTGAGGACTCTCTTCCCCCTCAGCTTGGTGAGGCATTTGCCCTGATGGATCATCAGGAGGACGCTCTCGACAACCTGGCAAGCATGCGCTCTGCACATAAGAGCATAGCCCTATTGTACCATGCAACCGGAACAGGAAAAACGGTCACAGCGGTAACCGATGCAAAACGATTTGGAAAACGTACGCTGTTCCTGGCCCACCGCCATGAACTGATTGTTCAGGCAGAGAATACTTTCAAGCAGATTTGGCCCGAAGTCACCACAGGCAGGTTTGAAGGCAGTGAGCAGCAGGTGGATGCGTTTGTTGTCTGTGGGAGCATTCAAAGCATCGCCAGGCATCTGGAATCCTTCCAGCCGGATGATTTTGGTTATCTCATCATCGATGAATGTCATCACGGTACGGCTGAGACCTATAAAAAAGTCATGTCCTATTTCCGTCCCCAGTTTACTTTGGGTCTTACCGCCACGCCGGAACGGGCGGATGGCGAGGATCTTCTCGATGTCTTTCAAAATGTGGCGCACAAACTGGATTTGCAAACAGCGGTGGAATTGGATACCCTTGTCCCCGTTCGCTGTATACGCATCCGGACAAATATTGACATGCGGGATGTGCGCATCAACGGATTCAAGTACAATTCACTGGATCTGGAATCCACTATCCATGTACCCGGCCGCAATCAGCTGATCGTTGACACCTACTGTGAATATGTGCCGGGCAAATCAGCGGTTGTCTTTTGCGCTTCGGTCGGCCACGCAGAAGAAATTGCCAGGCTGTTTCAATTGTCCGGTGTTAACGCGCGCTGTGTATCCGGCAACACCAGGTCTGCGGACCGTCAATCCATATTGCAAAATTATGAGTCTGGAAACATCACCGTACTGTGCGCATGCGATCTGCTCAACGAGGGATGGGACAGTCCCCATACGCAGGTTTTGTTTATGGCCCGCCCCACCATGTCCAAGACAATATACATGCAGCAGCTGGGTCGCGGCATGCGGAAAGCAGAAGGAAAAGACTTCCTCATGGTCTTTGATTTTGTAGACAACACCAATCTGTTCAATGCAGCCTGGTCCATGCACCGGCTTCTGGGCATCCCGGAGTATGTTCCGGGAGGGCTGGTCCTGGACAAGAAGCAGAACAGGCAGATGGATCGGGAAATATTTCAACAAGGTCGCAAACCGGATGCCCTCATTGATTATCCGATTCATATGGTAGGATATGAGCCGGTAGATCTTTTCAATTGGCAGGAAGAATCCAAGAATATGCTCTCTCAAATGGCATTCACCCAGATGGTAACCGTTCAGAGTGAAACCATTGAACACTATATCAAGGAGGGGAAAATACACCCCGATTTGGAAGTTCCCGTGAGCGGCCAGCGCAGTTTTCGCTTCTTCAAAAAGGAAACCGTAGAAGCATACGCCCGACAGTATGGCTGGACAATGATCACCAATTCCAATATCAAACAAATATTCATGCAGATGGTTCAGACAATGACCATGAGTTATTCCTACAAGCCCGTATTCCTGCTTGCCTTTTTCCAAAATATGGATGCTGCAAAAGAGGCGCAGCTTCATGATGTAGTACAAAGTTTTACAGAATATTATGAAAAACGGATAGCCAATGGTTTGTCTGCGGAGAAGAAAAAATGCCTATTTACCACGGGCGGTTACACTGCGAAACAGGTAGAAACACTGATACTTACCAAGCCGTTTAAACGTTTTGAAGAGATGCACATGATGCATCACTCCAAGTACATAGGAACCATTTGCCTCAACAAAGCTCTGGCAAGCCGCCTGACGGAGGAAGATATCGAAGAGATTCGCCTGAACTGTCAAGCAGCTCTTTCCCGGTATTTTGAGGAGACGTAGCCAGTGGTCTTCTGCGATGGAGCGCCAAAAAAACTTCCTGGCAAGAACTTGATCCATAGGCTGAACAAACGGCCCTGCGATTTGGATAGAGACCCCTGCCCTTCTTTGCAACCGGATAGGCAGCGGGAAGAAGCCTCCCTATCGTCTCTCTCCTGAAATCTTCAAAAGGCAGATCCGGCAGCCTGCCCTTGCGAAGACAGGGTTCAGGCAGGGCTTTCCGCCTGTCCCCTGTATTGCAACCTTGCTTTCCGGCTGGGCAGGGGAGCCCTATGCGGCTGCAGCTGCTGACCGCTCTCTTGGTTTTCCTTCTTTCCACAGGCCCCTTCTTTCTATGATCATTTTATTACAAGATACACAATTTGGCAAGCGCAACTTTCCTCAGAGCCTCTACCCTGGATCTCCTGGTTCTTTTCTGGGGGTGGCAGCCGCTTGCTGTTTCCCTTCCGGGCAGAGATCCGAATCACAGCCGAAGTCTGCCTTGCATGGAGGTACCCACAAACGAAGCTGCTGGTTCCCGGATCGTGGTGATCGCAGTTTGTTTGCAGGCACCGGCTGCCCAAACTGCGGTGCACCCTTATGGCCCCGCACACGCAGGAAAGTTCCAGTCGGGTGCCGTACGCGGAAGATCGCCAAAAGGACGGAATAGAAACCAGCCTCAAACACTCGGCATCGGATGCTGCAAAAAGAGCGGCAAGGTCATGCTTGGCAAGTGAGAGAGGACAGTGAAAAGCGTTATGCTTCCTGAAAAGAGGGGATTTCATTTAGGCGGCTCTGACGGTCAGAAAGCCTGTCTTTGTCATTCGTCAGTCCGGCATTCGGTGTTCGGGTGTAGCGCAAACATCGATTTGGACCCTTCCGCCTCTTTTAAGCGGATCAGGCAGTCATACTCCATCGGCCCGCAAAGCCACTGCTGTCCCTCCCCGATCCCGGTCATCCAGCCTGTTCAAAAGGCGCAAGCGTCGGTATCGTCCTCTCAGTTTACTCTTGTTTCTTTGCCCGCAAAGCCTTCCGCCGATCCGATTTCCGGGGAAGAAACCGCCTCACCACAGAGCTGTCAGCAGAGCTGTCCAGGTTTCCTGTCCGACCACCCCATCCCACCGATTCGGGGCCTGGGGAA
>CAZGAM010000115.1:0-7599 GCA_964523685.1 uncultured Oscillospiraceae bacterium
CGCCTGGCCTTCCGAGGCAGCCATGGCCCAGTCCTACGGCACATATGGAGGAACCGACGTGCTCGGAGCGGTAGCGGCGCTGCATGACGCCGGCAAGACTGCTGTGGCCCAGATCAGCTGTTTTCCGGACAACCTTCTCTGTCAGAGGAACTGGACGGTGGCCCTGCAGCTGTATGGAAACACGTATATAGACAGCAGCGGGAAAGCCTGGCTGGATCCCTACAATCAGTCTGTCCGGACGTACATTACAGATCTGGCCGGGGAACTGTCGGATATGGGTTTTGACGAGATCATTCTGGCGGACTTGGAGCATCCGATAACAGATGTGGAAGGCGGCTTCACTTACACCGGTACTCTGAGAACCCCTCCCAATCCGGTTGTAGCTGTCTGCCAGATGGGCAGGAGAGTTGCTATGGCCCTGGCGGAAACGGATACTGCGGTGTCGGTACTTCTGAATGAGAGCAGTCTGCAGCAGAATTTGGGGACCCAGACCGGCCAGGACATCCCGGTCTTCTGGCGCCTGTTTGCAAGACTCTACTGTCCTACCAGTCCGGATCAGCTGGCAGGTGACCTGGAGATGGCTGTGGATAAAATGAACGGCGGCGAGGCAGATGTGCGTTTTGTTCCGGTCATGGGGCTGTTTCCTGAAGTGGGGAAATCTTATGTGATAGCAGGTTAAATAGCTTACACAGGAAAACAGTACGTGCAGCTCGTGTGTGAGCTATTCTATTTTGAACTTCCTGATTACCCAGCATGGGATATAGAGGCCGAATAACACCGTTGAAAGTCCGAGTTTTCGAAGTGAGAGGATAGTTGACGTTCAAAATAGAGCGGACAAGCCCAGCACCGCCATCGTCAGCAAAGAAGCGAAAAAGTCCGACAAGCCCCCATAGCACGTGGCGCAGCCCTGAAAGTCTCAAGCTGACTTATGCATGCCATTCTGCCGGGAATTGTACAGTTCAAGCCTTGGTGCGTGCCATTTGGACGCCATCTGCCATCGCGGATCATGGCAGAATGGTGCTGCTTTTTGAAAACCGATGTCTTATTAACATAAAAATTAATCAAATTCTAAAACAAACGAAAGCAATGCCACCATCGAATGCCGCTGGTGGCATCTCTATTTGGATTGAGCCTGTTTTTCAAACCATCCCGGAACTGCCGGTTCCCTTTCGAACACATCGCCCAGGAACAGAGTTAAGACGAGAGATTGCTTCCGTTTTGTCCCGTGCGGCTGGGGCAATCCTTCCGATTGGGCTAAGATTTGAAAAAATGCGAACAATTTTATATAAATCGCTTGACAAATTATATAAACAGGTGTATCATAATTGCGAGGTGAGGGAAATGAAGAAAACTTTGTATAGTCTGATGCTCTCCGACGATGTGGTACAGGCAGTGGATGAGCAGGCACATCGGATGGGAATCAACCGCTCAGCCATGGTGAATCAGATCCTGGCGGAATACACAGATATGATCACGCCGGAACGGAAGGTGCAGGAGATTTTTCAGCAAATTGAGGAAATTTTGGGCACGGATTCGGATCTGATTCCTTTTGTAGCCCCTAATGCCATGACGATGAGCCTGAAGTCCAGTCTCCAATATCGGTACAGACCTACGGTACGGTATTCTGTAGAGCTCTATCAGGACCGGGAAGAAGCGCTGGGAGAGCTTTCGGTAGTGTTCCGCACACAGTCTCAGGAACTTCTGGAGGGAATGGGCCAGTTTTTCCGTCTGTGGAAGCAGGTGGAAGACAGGCTGATTGCCGGCTATAAGGTTTATGCCACCGAATATGCGCTCTACCCGGGGCGCTTTACCCGTTCGATTTCTCTGCCGGGCAGGCGGGATTACGGAACCGGAGATATCGCAGCAGCCATCAGCGCCTATGTGCAGCATTTTGACAGAACGATGAAAGACTATCTGGCCGGGATGCTGAGCGCGGAAGATGTGCAGCAGCGTTACAGTGACTGGCTGCAGGCGGGAAATATAATTCTTTGAACATAGAAAATGACGAAATTAGAAAGACAGGGAGTGATTTTTCATGAATAGCGATAAACTGACACAAAAAACGATAGAA
Source organism: uncultured Oscillospiraceae bacterium (assembly GCA_964523685.1). Classification (GTDB taxonomy): domain Bacteria; phylum Bacillota; class Clostridia; order Oscillospirales; family Oscillospiraceae; genus CAJOIG01. The sequence continues at coordinate 2,072 of CAZGAM010000115.1, forward strand.
ACCATTAACAATGCCACAGCGATGGCAAGGGAAAACAACAATCAATATGTGACGGCAGAACATCTGTTATATGCCCTGGTGGATGCAGATGGGGGATTAATCTCTACTCTGCTGGGCCGTATGGGTGTGAACTGTGACGGACTGCTTGCCGCGCTGGACAGTGCCATCGACAAACTGCCCAAGGTGCAGGGCGCCCAGGAGATTTACCCGTCCAATGAGTTTGCGAGGATTCTGGATTTCGCCCAGAAAGTGGCTGCGCAGCTGAAGGACGAATATGTGTCTGTGGAGCATTTGATGCTGGGTGTTTTCGCCCATCCGACCCAGGCGATCCGTGATATTTTCAGGAAGTACAATGTGTCCAAAGATGCCTTTACAGAAGAACTGGCGAAGGTGAAGACCGGTCCTGTGACCACAGACAGCCCGGAGGATACCTACGACGCACTGCAGAAGTACGGAACAGATCTGGTGCAGCGTGCCCGGGACAATGAGCTGGATCCGGTGATAGGCCGGGACACCGAAATACGAAATGTGATACGGATCCTCTCCCGGAAGACAAAAAACAATCCCGTTCTCATCGGGGAACCGGGCGTCGGCAAGACGGCCATTGTGGAGGGCCTTGCCCAGCGAATCGTCCGGGGAGATGTTCCGGAGGGGCTGAAAGACAAAACCATATTCAGCCTGGATATGGGAGCCCTGGTGGCGGGAGCCAAGTACCGGGGCGAGTTCGAAGAACGGCTCAAAGCGGTTCTGGAAGAGATATCCAAGAGTGAGGGGAAGATCCTGCTGTTCATTGATGAGCTGCACAATATTGTGGGTGCCGGCAAGACGGAAGGCAGTATGGACGCCGGGAACCTGCTCAAGCCCATGCTGGCAAGGGGGCAGCTGCACTGCATTGGTGCCACTACCCTGGATGAGTATCGAAAATATATTGAAAAAGATGCGGCTCTGGAACGCCGGTTCCAGCCGGTCATGGTCAGTGAGCCTACGGTGGAGGACACGATTTCTATTCTGCGCGGGCTGAAGGAACGCTACGAGATCTTTCACGGCGTGCGGATCCATGATTCCGCTCTGGTAGCCGCAGCGACTCTCTCGAACCGGTATATCACCGATCGGTTTCTGCCGGACAAAGCTATTGATCTGGTGGATGAGGCATGCGCTCTGATTCGTACGGAGATCGATTCCATGCCGTCGGAGCTGGATGATGTACGACGGAAGATCATGCAGATGGAGATCGAGGAGATGGCCCTGAAGAAGGAGACGGACCGTCTGAGTATGGAGCGGCTGGAAAAGCTCCGGGAGGAACTGGCTGAAGAGAAGGAAAACTTCGCAGAGATGAAGGCCCGCTGGGAGTCGGAAAAGGCCGAAGTCGATGCGGTAAAAGGCCTGAAAGCGGAGATCGAACGGCAGAGCGCGGAAATGGAGCGGGCACAGCAGAATTATGAATATGAAAAAGCGGCCCGACTGAAATATGAGACCATTCCGGCCCTGCAGAAGAAGCTGGAGGAATCGGAGAACGCGCCTCAAAAGGAAACACTGGTGCAGGACGCAGTTACGGAGGAGGAAATTGCCGGGATTGTGGCCCGTTGGACGGGAATTCCCGTGTCCCGGCTGATGGAAGGGGAGAGAGAGAAACTTCTGCATCTGGAGGACATCCTCCATGAGCGTGTGGTAGGGCAGAATGAGGCAGTTCGTCTGGTGAGCGAGGCCATTCTCCGCTCCCGGGCAGGCATTGCAGACCCCAACCGGCCCATCGGCTCCTTCCTGTTTCTGGGGCCAACGGGTGTGGGCAAAACAGAGCTGGCAAAAAGTCTGGCTCAGGCGCTGTTTGATGATGAGAAGAGCATGGTCCGCATCGATATGACAGAATATATGGAGAAGTTCTCCGTGTCCCGTCTTATTGGAGCGCCTCCGGGCTATGTAGGATATGACGAGGGCGGGCAGCTGACGGAGGCGGTACGCCGCAGACCATACAGCGTTGTCCTCTTTGACGAGGTGGAAAAAGCCCATCCCGATGTGTTTAACATTCTGTTGCAGATTTTGGATGACGGCCGCATAACGGACAGCCAGGGCCGTACCGTGGATTTTAAAAATACAATTATCATTCTCACCTCCAATCTGGGAAGTCCCTACCTTTTGGATGGTATCGGATCAAATGGAGAGATTACCCCGGAGGCGAAAGAGGCGGTGATGGGTGAGGTGCAGCGCGCTTTCCGCCCCGAGTTTTTAAACCGTCTGGATGAAATCATTTTCTTCAAGCCTCTTACAAAGGAGAATCTAAACGGGATCATTGCGATTCTCACGGAAAGTCTGCGTGAACGGCTGGCTGATAAAGATCTTGGCCTGAAGTTTACGGAGGAAGCCGCTGAACTGATCATTGAGAGAGGGTATGATCCTGTTTATGGCGCGAGGCCTCTGAAGCGGTATCTGCAGAGCACAGCCGAGACCCTGATTGCAAAGAAGCTGTTAAGCGGCGATATTCCAGCCGGAGCAACGTTGACGGTGGATGTGCAAAATGGGGAATTGGTGTGTTTGGTACAGGATTTGACTTAGGAGTGAATGCAAAACGGATTGAGCATATCCTGCGGCAGAAGAGCGAGGGACGAGGGCAGTCAAAGAACTGTTTTTGGGTAAGACATTAGAACTTGGCCGGGAAATTCGGCAGTTTGCTGGCATCGGCAGTCACAGCCTTGAGCCCTAAGAAGCCCATCCGCCAAAACCAGTGGCAGTCTTACCAGATGGTAATATGCGGAAGGCGACAGCTTCAAGAGATATTCCGGGAAGTTTGGCTTTACCCGCCTGCAGGTGCCTGGCTCTATGCTGAGGCGCAGGGCAGGGAGAAAGCCAGTGTTCCCGTACCGATTCCCTGAGCCTGCGCCGGAACCGCTTCCTCCGTCGGGACAGAACCTGTTGGTTTGCATTGCGGTTGAGTAAGCAGAAGTTTGGTACCGCTCTTTTTTGCTCTGGGAGTGCGACGCAGGCACAGCCGAAACGGCGCTGTATCACACCAATAACCAAGCGGGCAACGTGCACATCCCTGCTTATGCTGCCTACCAATTCCCGAGGGGATAATTCGAATAGGAACACGAACACTGCCAACAATTGTCGCGCCTTTTTGCCGCCAGCCAGGATGCAGTCATAAGGGAACCCATGCTTCCTCTTCTGCTTGGCTGTGCCCAATATCCCAAAATCCCTGTGTTTGACGCTTCGCTTTATCGTCGCTGGGAAGTTCTTTCCCGAAATAGTCCTGAAAAGGACTGATGAAAAAATAGCCTTGACAGGAAGCTCTGTCAGGCCTTATAATCAAAACCATAGGGGGACATCGGCGTGCGGTGTCTCCAATGGATTAAGATTTCTAAGAACCGTCACCGTGCCGGGTGGCGGTTCTTGCCCTTTTAGTAAAGGTTTGTTAATTTTGGGAACTAAAGAATTTGTGCAAATTAGCTAAATCTGCTAGTGGATGCAGTTGAAAATTGTGTATTCCAACAGTTTGATTCCACGGCGCTTCTCAAACAATTCCGAAAAACCTTTGAAATTCCCAATTTTCGCCTTTCAGAAAATTAAAAAAATTGAAATTAAATGCTTGATTTTGGTTCCGATATGTGCTAAAATAGCACCGATTCGGAACTATATTGAATTAATTTCGATAATTTTATTGGAGGGCTACTATGGGGGTTCCTGCAGATATCCTGGCAGTTGAGCGACCGACTGGTACAGCAGTTTTTGATCGTGGAGGAAATGGTCCCCATCATTGGGCGGTGCGCATGAGATCCGGTGTGGTTTATAAGAAGGGTAAGAACCCACAGCCGCGGTACGGTGAGACCATTGGATACATTATTGATCACAAGTTCATTCCAAAAGTAGAAAAGAATGCGGTGGCCACCGTTGCGGGGCAAAAACAATTACAGCCAGACAGTGTGCAATATGGCGCCGCCGCATTCGTCCATACTGTCGTAGAAGATATCCAAGATGACCTGTTGAAAGTGTACCCAGTGGACGACGCTTTCAAGATTTTAACAATTGCTTGCTTGCGTGTAGTCGTCCCAGGAGTTCCAGACAGCAGGCTGCGCTACAATTACGAAAAGTCTCTTATTTCCAAACAGTATCCAGCAATTCCCTTATCAACAGCAACCGTGCACAAGTTATTTAAAGAAGTAGGGGCTCGCATGGACAATAGAGCCAAGTTCTCTCTGTTGCGTTTGCAGCGAATTGCCGCGGATCACCACATTGCTATTGACGGAATGTTGAAGCAAGATAATGGGACAGTGAATGACCTTGGGAACTATTCGGGGAAGTCTCGGGTCAAAGGTCGTATGGAGCTATCCATTCTCTATGCTTATGATGTGGAATTGGGCGAGCCGATCTGCAGTGAAGTCTTTCCGGGGAACACAGTGGACGAAAGCGCCTATTTGCCCTTTATTGAACATAATCACATTACTAATGGCATATTGGTGGATGATAAGGGGTTTCCGCCAGATAAGTTGGAAGAAATCCTCAAAGACTACACAGATCTCCATTTTCTCACGCCGATTAAGCGGAATAACAAGCGAATTGCCCAAAACCACATGCTAGAATTTACAGGAGTTCTGAATTATAGCGACCGGGTTGTCTACTACAATAAGAAGCAGATTCCAGGTGGTCACTATCTGTATGCTTTTCGTGACCCTAAACGGGCAATGGGAGAAGATGTAAAGTATGCGGTTCATGCGGTTCATATGGGTGTATTCAATGAAGTAGAGTACACTCGTAAAAGCAAAACCTACGGTGTCATTGTGTTTGAATCTGATTTGGATTTGCCCCCAGAAACTGTTTACGCATGCTATGAGGACCGATGGCAAGTAGAAATGGTGTTTAACGAGTATAAATCTCTGCTGGATTTGGACGAAACGAGAGAACAGGGAGATTTTGTAGTCATTGGATCCGAATTTGTTAACTTCATTGCCACGCTGATTACGACAAGGCTTCTGCGGAAGATAGAGGATTCTGGGCTGTTCAATGGTTTTACCTATACGGACGTCTTAGATGATTTGAGGAGCTCATGGAGAGAGGTTGACGCGCCAGAACCTATGACCGCAGACGACTACTGGGTACACGTCAATGAGGAAGATTACTGGGTTCTAGAGCACCTTGGCTTATCCAAACCAAATCCAGCTCATCCGGTGAATCACCCAAGGAATAAAAAGGGAAATTGTACTGTTTCTAATGACACCAAGAAAGCAAGTCCAAAAGAGCATGCAGATTCCAAGACTATCCAAAAAGAAGTTCAAGCTGAGAAACGACCAGTAGGCCGACCGAGAATTCATCCGCCTAAAGATCCCGATGCACCTAAACGACCTGTAGGCCGTCCAAGAATTCATCCGCCTAAAGATCCCGATGCGCCGAAACGACCTGTAGGCCGTCCAAGAATTCATCCGCTCAAAGATCCTGATGCCTCCAAGCGTCCTCGGGGCCAGTCTAAGACAAATCCCCTTCCTACAGAAGTACAGGCGTAGCACTCGATCTTTAGTTCCGGATTTTCACAAATCTTTATT
>CAZGAM010000116.1:0-7511 GCA_964523685.1 uncultured Oscillospiraceae bacterium
GTATAGCTTAGAATAACCGGAGACCTGCTTTTCGCATCGCTCCGGTTATTTTCATTCACGAATAGGCAGGGCAAAAAGCAAAGGGGTGTGACCACGGTCTTCCCTGCCCTCAGAGCCTCCCTGTCTTTGCAAAGGGCAGTTTCTCAACGGGAGAATGATTCCCCAGGCGTTCTTTCGATGGATCCAGGGCTTTCCGGCATCCTTTGCCTTATTCGCATCCAGACAGGCTGCCTCACGCCTCCCCGCCGGGATCCAGTTTGGTGAGGAATTTGCCTCCTGCCCGAAGCATAATCCGCTTCACTTTGCCATCGTCCATCTGGATTTCCACCAGTTGATCGTTTCCTGCCGGGGTCATTTTCACGATGGTCCCCTCTCCGAACGTCTTGTGTTTCACCCGGTCAGAAACAGCGAACGACTGCTGCTTATCCTGATTTTTCTCCCGCTGTTTCAGCACCGGAGAGGCCTTTTTTTCTTCTTTGGGTGTTCTGTCCGCCCGTTCTTTTTCCCTCAGCTGCTCCAGAGCCATTCGATCTTCCAGCCAGTCACCGAACAGATCATCATCCAGTTCCAGCGCCAGATCGCCTCTGGCTGTGCGCCCATAGCCCGGAACCGACTGCGCGGTACCCACAGCCGACTGCCTGCCGAATGTTTCCATATGGCTTGCCGGGATCTCCCCTATAAAGCGGCTGGGGCTGTGGGGAGCATAGACGCCGTACATCATTCTCCGCTCGGCGCTGGTAATATACAGACGTTTTTGGGCCCTCGTAATCGCCACATAAGCCAGCCGCCGTTCCTCTTCCATTTGCTCCGGAGAACCGATAGCCTGCTGTGCGGGAAAAATCCCGTCGTCCATACCCACCAGAAATACCGTAGGAAACTCCAGGCCCTTGGAGGAATGGACCGTCATAAACTTTACGGTATCCTCGTTGTCGCTCACCTTTTCCAGATCCGTATACAGGCTTATCTCATCCAGAAATCCCTCCAGAGACGAATCCCCGGTTCTGTCAATTTCTTCCACAATATAGCTCTTCAGTTCCTGTACATTCTCGATCTTGTTTTTCGCTTCCGTGGGAGGCAGCTTCAGCAGGGACTGGAGATATTGGGTTTTCTCCAAAATCGCATCATACGCCGCCAGGACCCCTTCCTCGCTGGTAATCTCTGCCAGCTTATTCATCATCGCGGCAAAAGCCATCAGCTTGGGCGCCGGCCGCTTCAGTTCCGGGAACTGATCCGCCATGGACAGGACCGTAAACAGGGGCAAACCGTTCTCCTCCGCGATGGCGGCGGCCCGGTCCACGGTAGTGTTCCCGATCCCCCGCATCGGTGTATTGATGATCCGCCGCAGCCGCAGATCATCCGAGGGGTTCAATATCACAAAAAAGTAGGAGAGAATATCCTTGATTTCCGCCCGCTCGAAGAAGGGGTTCCCTTTTACAATCATGGGCCGGATGCCGTGGTGCATGAATTCCTGTTCCAATACCCGGGACTGGGCGTTGACCCGGTACAACACGGCATGATCTCCCAGTTTGGCGCCCTGCTCTACCGCCTGGAGCACTTTCTGGACAACGAACCGTGCCTCCCCTTCCTCGCTGTCGGCCAAATAAAACTGAATGGGCTCCCCGCTGTCCGCTTCTGTCCACAGGGTTTTGCTCTTTCGGCTCGAGTTATGGGCCACCACCGCATTGGCGGCATCCAGGATGTGGCCGGTGGAACGGTAATTCTGCTCCAGGCGGATGGTTCTCGCGCTGGTATAATCGGACTCGAACGAGAGAATATTTTTGATGGTAGCGCCCCGGAAGGAATAGATGGACTGATCATCATCCCCCACCACACAGAGATTCTGATGGCTGGCGGAGAGCAGATGGACCAGCATATACTGCAGCTTGTTGGTATCCTGGTACTCATCCACCAGAATATACTGGAATTTGTTCTGGTAATATTCCCGCACATCGGGGAAATCCGTCAGAATCCGGACCATGTTGTACAACAAATCGTCAAAATCCATTGCCCCGGCTTCCATAAGCTGTTTGGCATAAAGCCCGTACAGCTCCGCCAGCGTACCGTCCCGGCTGTCCGTCTTTCTGGTTTTCTCCTTCGCCTGGGCCGGGGTCAGGTACATGCCCCGCTGCTTGTCAATATAGGACAGCACGTCCCTTGGGTTATAGTCCTTGTCGGGATAGCCGTTTTCCTTGACAAGGCGCTTGATAACCGATGTCCGGTCTGACGTATCATAGATCGTAAAATTGTCCGGATAGCCCAGCAGATGGGCATGGGAACGAAGCATGCGGGCGCAGGCGGAATGAAAGGTTTTCGCCCAGATGTCGTTTGCCTCTTCCCCCAGCATGGCAGCCAGTCTGCTCTTCAGCTCTCCCGCGGCTTTATTGGTAAACGTAATAGCCAGGATTTTCCAGGGACTGACGCGGTGCAGCGCCGCGGCTTTTTCCGCTTCTTCTCTCTTCTCCTCCTCCCCTGCCAGATAGCGGTTCATCGCATCCAGCTGTTCCTGCCCCGCCTCCGCGGGCAGCTCGGTGCTGTCGGAGGCGCAGCCGAATTTCATCAGGTTGGCGATCCGGTTGATCAGGACCGTCGTCTTTCCGCTTCCTGCGCCGGCCAGAATCAGCAGCGGACCCTCGGTGGCCAGGACCGCCTGCTGCTGCCTGTCATTGAGGTGGGAAAAATTCTTCCTGATGACTTCCTTTCTGGCTTTTATATATTGCTCCTGAAATTGATCCATCCTAACACCACTCTGCTCTCTCTTTGAAATTATCGGATAACCGGGCTCCCCGCCGGCCGCTAGGTGCCATCCCGGTAATACCCGCTCTCATAGCCTCTCGCCTGCAAAAACTGCACCAGCCTGTCCAGGCCTTTCCGGCACCAGCGGCGGATTTTTTCCTTGCCGCCAAAACGCCGCACCAACGCCGGGCTGACTGCGTAGTATAGGCGTATGAACAGCCTGCCGAAAAGAGATTTCTTCAGGAATCTGTCCCGGAACCGGCGGAGGGTCCAGACCTGCGGACAGTCATACGACCCGTAGACAGCCGTGGCCACATAGCACGCCTCCTGGGCATCGTAATTGGTATAGCTTCCCAGGAAAGAGGGGTTGCTGGAGCCTACCTTGCGGCCTTTGGCATCATAATTCGTGTAGCCGCCAAAGACATTGCGGCGGCTGGTGCCGGTTTTGTTCCCCTTCGCATCGTAATGAACGTAATCGCCGAAAAAGGAGACCCTGCTGGAGCCGGTTCTATGGCCCCTGCTGTCATAATGGTTGTAGCTGCCGAAAGCAGAGCGGACGCTGTAGCCGTTTTTCTGGCCCTTGCTGTCATAATGGTTGTAGCCGCCGCCGAACAAACTGGGGTCGCTTCTGCCTGTTCTGCTCATAGTCTGCCCCTCCTTCTTGTCGGATATCCCACCTGGCTGCCCGTTCAGCGCAGGGTGTTCTGCTCCGGCGCCTGGACCTGTACGCCGGCCAGCCGCAGTCTTTGCCGCAGTTCCCCCGCGTCCCCGTGGAAGACGGCTCCCGGCATCCCGCAGCGGCGGGCCCCTTCCACGTTGATCGGCTGATCATCTACAAAAAAGCACTCCTCCGCCGCCAGCTGGAACTTCTGGAGGAACGCCTCATAAATCGCCCGTTCCGGCTTAATGCTGCCGACGTCGCAGGAGATGAGCGTTCCCTTGAAAAACCTGGCGCAGGGGATTCGTGGCCAGTATTCATGCTGCCGGAAGCCGGCATTCGACAGCAGGTACACCCCGTAACCGGCCCGGTTCATCTCTTCCACCAGCTCATACATCCCCTCTATGGGGAGAAGGGGCCTGTCCCACCGGGTCACCAGCTTCTCCGCCGCTTCGTGAAGAGGGGCCGGGAGCCGGGTGCACATGCTCTGCAGGGCTTCCTCCTCCCCCATCGTTCCCCAGTCCATCTGCACCCACTCGGTGCTGAGGAACACCTCCCGGAGCAGCCGCTGTCCATCCGCCTCTGACACGCCCAGCCGATGGATAAACAGATCTCTGTCAAACCGGATGAGTACCTGCCCCATATCAAATACCACGTGGCGGATCATGTTCTCCCCTTTCTCTCCCCTCTGCGGGACGGCTCTATTTTTTATTTTACCGCAGAACCGGCTGCCTGTGCAAGGTATTTCCCTGTTTTTGGCAGTTCTCTTCCGGGAAAACGCCAAAAGGGCCCGGGCCCGCCCCTCCGGATGTTTAAAATTTTGTCTATTGACAAAATTTTTGTCACGTGCTATCATAGCCGCCGGAGGTGATCCCCATGGAAGAAATCAAACGCATGCAGAAACATCTGCTGCTCATTCGGCAGACCGCCGGCTGGACAGCAGAGGAATTTGGTGATAAAATCGGAGTGACCCGGCAGACGATCAACAACATTGAGCGGGGCCGAAGCAGTCTGACGAAAACCCAGTACATCGCCATGCGGAGCGTTCTCGATGCGGAGATGATCCAGTCGCCGGAGGATACGGAAATGCTGAAGGTTCTTCTGGATGTCTTGGTGGACCATCCGGAAAACTACAGCGAGGAGGAACGCAGTCAGGTTCTGGAAAAAGCCAATATGATGGTCCCCTCCATTCTGGCCGGCACGACGACCCGGGCCACCGTCTCCCAAGAGTGGATGAAGGCGGTAGGCGCGCTGGCCGGTCTCAGTGTGGGCACCCTGATCAGCGTTCTCGGCGTCAGTGTGGGATTAAAGTCCTGGCTCGCGAAAGCCGTTGCCAGCGGGAGGGGAAAGTCCCGCCGGCTATAGCGTGCCCCGTTGCGCCCGGCTTGTCCGTCGGATGGAGGCAACATGAAAGACCTTGGATATTATAACGGCAAAATCGGCCCAATCGAAGAGATGACCATCCCCATGAACGACCGGGTATGCTGGTTCGGAGATGGTGTATACGACGCCGGACCCTGCCGGAACTATCATATTTTTGCCGCAGAAGAGCACATTGACCGGTTCTTCTCCAGCGCTGCGCAGCTGGATATTCGCATTCCCCTGTCCAAAAGCGGCCTGCGCGCGCTTCTGGAAGATCTGGTGAAAAAGCTGGATACGGGGGACATTTTTGTCTACTACCAGGTTACCCGGGGCACGGCCATGCGCGCCCATGATTATGATCCGGCTGCGGAGGGAAATCTCTGGGTGATGCTTCGCCCTGCCGTGCAGCGGGATCTTAACCAGCCGATCCAGCTTTTATCGGTGGAGGATACCCGGTATTTTCACTGCAACATCAAGACCCTGAACCTCATCCCCAATGTGATGGCATCCCAGAAAGCCAGGATGGCCGGATGCCAGGAGGTGGTTTTCTACCGACCGGGCGGGCGCGTCACGGAATGTGCCCACAGCAATGTGCACATCCTCCGGGATGGGGCGTTGTGGACCGCGCCGGCCGATGAGCTGATCCTCGCAGGCATTGCGCGAGCCCATCTGATCCGGCTGTGCCATGGCCTGGGCATTCCTGTCCATGAAGAGCCTTTTACCCTGGATGAACTCTATGAGGCTGACGAGATCGCCGTAACCAGCTCCAGCAAGCTGGTCTGCTTTGCGGACCGGGTGGATGGCAGGTCGGTTGGCGGACGGCAACCGGAAATGCGCCAGGCCATCCTGCAGGGGCTTTTAAAGGAATACCTGGACGCCACAGGCGGTTCAACCGCTTAACCGGCATGGCTGTCCCTTTCCGCCAGGAAACGCTCCATGCGCTCCACAAATTCATAGGGAACCGCCAGGTTTCCCGCCCCGGTCATTAAGTCCAGGTTCTTATACGTACCGTGAAAATCGCTGCCCCCGGAGCGCAGGCAGCCATATTCGGCGGCGATGGCCTCGGTGCGTCTTTCCCAGTCCTCATCAAACTCGCTGTAGCGGGTTTCCAGGCCGTCCGCCCCCAGATCCAGCACCTGCCGGCACAGCCGGACGCTGTGGTCCCGGTCCTTCCGGTCGATCTGATTTGTATGGGCCACGATGGCGATTCCCCCCGCCTCATGGATGGTATGAAGGCAGAAGGCGGGATCCGGGGTCTTTCTGGCCACATACCCGACGCATCCCTTCAACAGATATTTCTGCACAATGCTGCGAATATCCGTGCCGTAGCCCCGTTCCAGAAGGATCGCCGCGATATGGGCTTTGGTCAAGACCCTGCTCGGGAACCGGTCCAGGTCCTTCATGGATATCTCAAAGCCATTTTCCGCCAGTTTCCGGACCATGTCCTCATTCCGCTGCACTCTGGTTTCCGCCATGGCCTGGAGCTTCGACTGGAAGGAGGGATCCTGCCAGTCCACGAAAAGGCCCACCAGGTGAATTTCCCGCTCTTCCAGTTTTGTGGTCATCTCTACCCCGGGAATCAGTTTTTGTCCTGCTTCCCCGGCGCAGCGCACGGCCTCCGGCAGACCCGCCACCGTATCATGATCCGTAATGGCCAGAGCGGCCAGATTCTTCTTTTTTGCATAATTCACCAGCTCGGCGGGGGTATAGGATCCGTCCGAAGCGGTTGTATGGCTGTGCAGATCACAAAGACGTTTCATCGTTTCCCCTTTCTCTGTTCCGGCAGCACACAGGTCCTTCTGCCGGCTGCCCATCCTTTCCTGCCACGCTGTACTGTCCCTCTGCCGTCTGAAAGAAGGTGCCTTCGATGGAGAAAGATAGATCCTGCGGCGACCATGCCAGCCCTGCTGTGGCGGAGACCGTGCCCATCAGCAGGGTAGAGCCGCGGCTGGACCAGCCGCGGTCTCTCTTCCGGGAGGAGGCCCTGCAGGCTCTGGCGGAATCCATATCCTCCTACGGGATCCTCCAGCCGCTGACGGTAAGAAGGCTGCCCGGGGGCTATTTCCAGATCATCGCGGGCGAGAGGCGGTGGCGGGCCGCCCGCATGGCAGGCCTTCAGGAAATTCCCGTGCAGATTATCGAGGCAGATGACCAGCTGGTCCAGGAGCTGTCTCTTATTGAAAATCTCCAGCGGGAAGATCTCAATCCCATTGAAGAGGCCCGGGGTTATAAGGTCCTGCAGGATGAATACGGCCTGACCCAGCAGGAAATTTCAGATCGGATCGGATGCAGCCGAACCGCCGTGGCAAACTCTCTCCGGCTTCTCTCCCTTCCCCCTTCTGTTCTCCACCTTATTGAAAACGGCGACCTCTCTGCCGGCCACGCCAGGGCTCTTGTCAGCATCCCCTCCCGGGAGATGCAGGAGCAGATCGCTCAACAGGCCGTCGAACAGTCCTACAGCGTCCGACAGGTAGAGGCCATTGCAGCCAGACTGAACGCCTCTTCCCCCAAAGAGGAGCCTGCCGCTCCTTCGGCGGACATCGACTACGCCGCCTACGCCGGCGAACTGCTTACACAGAAACTGGGCCGAAAGGTAAAAATCGTCTCCAACGCCCTGAACAGGGGCCATGTGGAACTGGACTTTTATGACGCGGATGATCGGGAAAACCTCTTAAAAGCCCTCCAATCCCTCTCGCCTTCCTGAATAAAGATTTGTGAAAATCCGGAACTAAAGATCGAGTGCTACGCCTGTACTTCT
>CAZGAM010000117.1:0-7462 GCA_964523685.1 uncultured Oscillospiraceae bacterium
AATTGGGAGCCTACTTCCTTATTCGCGGCAAAGATTGCTCTAGCCAAGCTTCGAAGTTTGTTCTCCCTGACGGCGAATTCGATATGGAACTCCATTTAAACTTGACGCGAAAGAACTCACAGGAGACGAGGGAACTGTGCGCGAAAAATCCAAATCGGTATAAGATTCTCGGAACAACTGCGCAGTTTGACTTTCTTCCAGAGCAGCGACCGCAATAGCCCAGCAGTTTGGTACCCTCTCTTTCTTCGGGTTGTTCGATTTAAACTGCCCGGCTCCGAAGATGGCTATGAAACTATCTTCACAAATCTCCCTGCCGATGAATACCCGCCCAAAGAGTTGAAGGAACTGTACCGCAGAAGGTGGAAAGAGGAAACCTCCTTCCGCCTTCTCAAGCATGTACTCAATCTAGTGCGCTTCCATTCCAAGAAACGTCAGTTTGTCCTGCAGGAGATTTATGCTAAGATGACTATGTATAACTTCTGCTCTGTGATAACAAAACCACTTCGAACTCCCAAAAGGAAAAGAAAAGGAAAAGGCGGGAGCCCCGCGAAGTATGATTACCAAGTATCCTTCACTGACGCTGCCCCACGTTGTCGATCCTTTTTCTTAGGCCGAATGAATGAGGAGACTCTATACGAATTGCTTCAACAAAAGCAAACACCAGACAGACCAGGTCGACACTACACACGAGACAAGACTCGGACAAAACCTGCGAATTGCCCCAACTACAGGGCATCCTAGCTTGAGCGCTCCAGTTAGCCTGTAGGAAGGAGGAAGTTATCTATATACCTTAATATATTGTTTTAGTCAATGGCTAAACCAAGGGATAAGTGCGCCTTTTTTTAAGTTGTCACAAAAAAATGGTGTTTACTGCCATCTTTTCTCTGATTTTTGGTATTTCCTAGTTACTCTAAGGGTTATCTGGAATGCCTCGGTTTGATACCCTATAGACTAACTTTCTGCCATTGGCAGTACCCCTGATTGGTATTTCATCGGGGCACTTGATTTTGAACAGATTGTAGATGGCATTCATTTCCTTCGCTGTAAGGCTTGGAACAATGGCATCTGAGTAAACAAGTCCTTGGTGGTGGGAAAGCTCCGTTAGGGCAGACTCCCCCGTCATGTTCAACGCAGATAATTTTTCTCGCAGCAAAAGAAGGATTATAGACGTGATGAAAGAGATCAGCAAATGACCACGAAAGGCCTTCTCAGTATCCACGTTAATTGGTAGAAGCTTTCCGGAATCGCCCTTGCAAATGCCAAAGATTTCCTCTATTTGGTTCCTTGTGTAGTACATCGTTATAGCATCCTGTGTAGTCAGCTTAACGGTTGAGATTAGCATAAACAGTCCATATTCGTGGATGCTGCCGAAAGCCCCATTTTCTCTCTCAAATGAGACTTTTGCTGATCCCGCATAGCGAGGTCGAGTCCAAGGTAGGCAAAAGCATCCTTGTCTCCTTTCTCGCCTATCTTGCAGGGGACACACTTCATATAGTAAAAACGTCCGTTGTAGATGAGAAAATTCTCACGGCATTCTAAAGACGAACGGTGTTCAGCCACAATTGACGTATACACTTTGTAGTTGCTGTGGACCCCGGACATAAAAGCGATTCCAGCATCGATGAGTACATCCGCATTCTTCTGGTTAAAGTAGCCTGATTTCAGGATGGAAAAGTCTACATTCACACCATACTTTTTCAAAGAGGTAATGCTTGCCGGATCGTAGAGGCATCCATGACGTTTCCAGGCACGTAATCGAAGAACAGTGGTAGCCCAGTCCCCTGCTGAACTACATAAATGAGCCTGGTCTCTTCATGGATGTCACCGTTATGGTTGCTGATCGCTGTAATGGGGAGATGACAGCTGTTGGGAAAGCCTGTACTGTCAATTAGAACGCCCTCGCCTTCTTTCCCTTTTGCAAAGCCGCACTCAAGCCAGGAAAGCTTTTTAGGATCCAATTTCAAGGTTTTGATGTATGAGTAGTAGCTTTGAAAAAATCCCTTTTGGAATCTTCCAGGCCAATCCGATGAAGGCACTCGCTGATTCTTGAGATGACATCGTTGCCTTGGGAAATAAGTACTTTGCGTAATTCAACTCATACCAGTTCTGTGCATGATTATTCGCTTGCTTGCTCAGGAGATAAAAGAAAATCAAGGCGTGCAAAGTATCCTTGTTTGTACAATCGATGCTGTCAATGACCGGATACAGTTTCATGGCCTGAAGGACTTTATCAAGGAAAAAGGTTGTCCCAAATTCTAAGCAAAGGAGAGAACGCTTCTCTCCGGACACATTCAAGTATCTCGTCGGCTTACGTCTTGGCGGCTCTTTGTAATCCGGCGGCACCATCCCAAATGTATTAGTCGCAAGATCGTAGGTATAGACGCCTCGTTCTTTGTTCCGGTAGAACCCCTTTTCCGCATCCAGGACTCTACCAAGGTTATAAATGTACTTCTTTTTAACGGATGTTCCATCCCGATATGCTTCTGCCAAATAGGCATAGGTTTTGCCGTCGGATACACGGGTAGCAATGAACATAAGATTACCTCGCCATCTGTATCTACAATAGCACAGTATGACGATTGTGTCACACAATATGACGATTGTGTCAATCATATTTATGAAATTTTATGTTTCTTTTAGCTGAATTTGAACTCAAATCTACCAAATTACACACTGTGAAGGTCGTGTAGGTACAAGTTTATACCAGGAATCACAGCTTATTCGCCATCTGATGAAGCGGAATTTGAAAATATCCCACCAGCCATACTTGGTTCTGCGCTACTCCGACGGAAAGTGTGTTCACTCTTTACTTGTTTGGCTAAACTCATTATCGGCCAGTCCGTCTCTTTTAAGCATATTCTCAATAACACTCACATCTGCTGCTATATCCACGGCTTCGGCACGATACAGCCTGTCCAATTGTTTTTCATAGCCGGCCACCAGCGTATCCGCTATTCCTTCTATATCCTTTTTTGCCTTAGCCATATTTTCTCCACTCACGCCCTGGGATTCAATGCGTGCATAAGATTCAAGCAGTTTCAGAGTAGTGGGCAGATAATAGGTCATAAATCTGTCGATCATGGATCTTTTTTCCGGATGTGCCTCTACTTCAGCAAAAATAGAGGCTGTAAGGCTCTGCATGCGGCGAATTTTCTCACTCATGTTTTCGTCTTCAATCTCTTCATCCGCTTTTCGAATTCGCTCCACATAGCGTTCATACTCAGAAAGTTTTTCCTTTTCTTCCGCCTGTTTTTCTTCATCTTCTTTCCGATAGACATCCCGCATGTCTTCCACATTGATTACCAGCAGACAGCGCCTTTGATCTATATACGCTTTTTCGCCATAATAGCCCCTGTCCACCATTTCATCCAATAATTTCACCGTGTCTTTCAAACTCAATCCAAGGGTTTCGGACACTTTACGGATATCTACTACTCCTCTGGTTCCGCTGACTGTCATGCAGCGGTGGAATTTCGCTTCTTTCCGTCGGCTGGCTGCCGCGCTCAAAACCAGGGCACCACCGCCTAGTGCGACAGCAATCATGCTGAATATTGTCCAAAAACCATCTCCTGATAAAGTAGAACCAAGAATTCCAAAAAGGCCAAAGCCTGTCAGTATCCAGCCAAAAACCGTTTTTGCGACTGCCCCCGCATCTGCCCGATGAACACTTTTCCCTGTCGCCTTCTGCTTTGCAGCATCTGATTCCGCTTTTTTCGACCGAACTTGCGTCCACGCCTCCTTCGCTTTTGCTTTTGCTCTCGCTGCGGTGCTGTCAGATCCGGTTTTCCTGCTTCCCCGCCTCCCAAACAGGCGGCTGAGTAAATTTCCAATGATATCATAACCCATAGCATGAGCAACGGTCAAGAGAAGGCCAACAGGACCTGCGGTTAGAAGCAGAATTACATCAATAACCCAGCTGATCACATCCCAGGAATCATCTTTCCTGGGGGGACGCGGCCCCGGTGAACCAGGCCCCGGGCCAGGGCTTGGTCCAGGTCCCGGACCTGGAGAATCCGATCCGCTATAACTGTAATCATTATAATAAGTATCCATAGCCTCTATATCATACCACAGCTTTTCGATAGTGTATAGAGATTCATAAAATTTTTCCTGTACATGATACAGATCCGGAAAACAGCCCGCCCAAAATCCCACGGCGGCACGAAGCAAGATGTTGACTGGTCAGGTCAAATAGCCTATGGAGATCGATAACGGGGCGCCGGCAGTCCGGAACCATGCGATGACATGTCCGCCGCCATCATCCGGACTGTCCGGTTTGCCGAACAGCGCAAGAAACAAAAGTAAAGCAGAGAGCCTGCAATATTCGGGCTCCCTGCTTTCACTTGCGCTTTGAAAGATTTTCATTCTGGGGAAATCGGATAGGGTCTAGACGTTTTTCGTTTGCATACACACTGAATATCCTTTTGAACAGCACTATACGGAGGTTTTTCGCAGTGCACAGCAAACAAGTTTCCTCACCGCCGGCAGGCGGAACAGCCTGGACATCCGGAACAGCCGCTGCAGCTACTGCAGCTTCCCTTATTCCCTTTTTTCTCCCGAATCAAGGATCGAACCGCCAAAAAGATTCCTGCGAAAACTAACACGAGGACGAAAATATCACCGCTATGTTGATGCAGAAAACTTCCCATGATTACACTCCCATTGCTGAACTACGCTGAGCCTTTGCTGCCACATGGTCCAAATCTGGAGCAGGACGAACAAGCAGCCAGATCATGACAGCCAGAATAAGGAAAGCCGCCGCCGTACCCAATCCAAAGCCTGCTCCCGTAAACAGCATGCCGAACTGATATACCATCAAGCTCACCGCATAGGCAAACCCGCACATCCAGCCAATGGCTGCCCATGTCCATTTGCCGCTGTTCATTTCCTTATGTATGGCCCCGATCGCGGCAAAACAAGGCGCGCATAACAGATTGAAGATCATATACGAGTAGGCAGACAGGCCTGTAAATGCTGCCCCAATCTCAGCCGTCAGATTGCCCGGATACAGTACGCCAAGTGTGCTTACCACGTTTTCTTTGGCTATAAGGCCGGTTATGGTGGCTACCGTAGCCTGCCAGGTCCCAAACCCCAGCGGAGCAAACACAAACGCGATAGCGCTTCCAATCATCGCCAGCAGCGAAGAGTTGTTGTCTTCCACCATGCCGAAGGATCCGTCTGTGAAACCAAATCCCTGCAGGAACCACAAGATGATGGAGGAAAGCAGGATAATCGTTCCGGCTCTTTTTATGAAGCTCCAGCCTCTCTCCCACATAGCCCGAAGCACATTTCTCGCCTGCGGTAAATGATAGGCCGGCAATTCCATCACAAAAGGCGCTGGCTCTCCTGCGAAAGCTTTGAATTTTTTCAGAATGATCCCGCTGATCACCACAGCGGCAATCCCGATAAAAAAGGCCGAGGTTGCCACCCAGGGAGAACCGCCAAACAATGCACCGGCAAACAGACCAATAATGGGCATTTTCGCGCCGCATGGCATGAATGTTGTTGTCATAATGGTCATCTTCCGGTCTCGGTCCTGCTCAATAGTCCGTGACGCCATAATTCCCGGCACACCGCAGCCGGTAGCTACCAGCATGGGAATAAAGCTTTTGCCCGACAGTCCAAATCGGCGGAAAATACGATCCATAATAAAAGCTACCCGGGCCATATATCCCACATCTTCCAGAATGGCAAGCAATAAAAACAGTACCAGCATCTGCGGAACAAACCCCAGCACTGCCCCGACTCCTCCTATAATACCATCCAGCACCAGACTGGTGACCACCTCGCTGCAGCCCAGCGCAGAGAGCAGCCTCTCCACCAGTACAGGGATGCCCGGAACCCATACGCCATACTCCTGGGGATCTGGTTCCGCAACACCCAGTGCTTCGTTGTACACTTCCTCATCCACGGGGATTACGTTCGTTATTCCCGCCTCATCATCGTACATATAAGCCTCAGACTGACCCGCCTCATACGCTTCTATGACAGCGGAAGCCTCTTCGAACGCACCGGAATCCTCTTCCCAGGCCTCTGTATCCGCAGTAAAGGGAACAAACCAGCCATCACCAAAAACGCCATCGTTCGCCCAGTCAGTAGCCTTGGTGCCAAGAGAAATACTCCAGCCTCCCATAGCAATGGAATAGATGAGAAACATGACACAGGCGAAAATGGGAATGGCCAGCCACCGGTTAGTGACAATCCGGTCAATTTTGTCGGAGGTCGTCATCTTTTCCTTGCTTTTTCTCTTGAAGCAGCGAGTGATTATGGAAGAGATATAATCGTACCTTTGAGCCGTGATAATAGACTGGGAGTCATCGTCCATTTCCCGCTCGCAATCCTGAATATCTTTTTCAATATGTTCCAGCGTAGCGCTGTCCAGCTTCAACTGCTCTGCCACTTTCTCGTCTCGCTCAAACAGCTTAATGGCATACCACCTCTGCTGCTCCGGAGGCATGTTGTGCACGGATATCTCCTCGATATGGGCCAAAGCATGTTCCACACAGCCTGCAAAACGGTGCTGAGGAACTGTCTTCCTCCCGCTTTGCGCCAGCGCCACCGCCGCCGCCGCCGCTTCTTTTACTCCCGTACCCTTCAAAGCCGAGATTTCCACCACCTGGCAGTCCAACTCTTTCGCCAACTGTTTTATATTGACCTCATCGCCTGTCTTGTGCAGCACATCCATCATATTGACTGCCACCAGGACAGGAATGCCCAATTCTACCAGCTGCGTAGTCAGGTACAGATTCCTCTCCATATTGGTGCCGTCCACAATATTCAATATGACATCCGGACGTTCCTGAATCAGATAGTTCCGTGCCACCACTTCTTCCAGTGTATAGGGAGAGAGGGAATAAATGCCCGGCAAATCCGTCACCGTTACATTTTTATGGTCTCTCAGTCTCCCTTCTTTTTTCTCCACTGTCACCCCAGGCCAGTTCCCCACATACTGGGCAGATCCGGTAAGGGCATTGAACAAAGTTGTCTTGCCGCAGTTGGGGTTTCCGGCCAGAGCGATTGTAATTGCCTTTTCCGCCATTATTTCTCTCCTTCCATTTCCTCCACCAGGATCATTTCACTGTCCATTTTTCTCAGACTCAGCTCGTATCCCCGGATGGTGATCTCAATTGGATCTCCCAGCGGCGCCACTTTGCGAACATAGATCGATTCTCCTTTGGTGATGCCCATATCCATGATCCGCCGTTTTACAGCACCGGTTCCTTCCAGTTTTACTACTTTGACTGTATGCCCCACCTGTGCTTGTCTCAGTGTCATGACTGTTTTTCTCCTCTTGCCTCATTCAAATGAAGATCTTCTGTGCCATCTCCGTGCTGACTGCAACACGACTGTCCCGAATACTGACAATCAGATTTCCTCCTATATCATTGACAACTCGCACCGGACTGCCTACTACAAATCCCAAATTCTCCAGAAACCGGCGAGTCTCTTCGTTTCCCCCTAT
>CAZGAM010000118.1:0-7445 GCA_964523685.1 uncultured Oscillospiraceae bacterium
CTGTCCAACCGGAGATTCCTTGCTGATAAGACCCTTCATGGGATTCTGACGCAGGGTCGTCACCAGGGTAATCACTTCCTCCTCCTGCTCATCTTCTACAAACAAGGTGACTTTGTCGAAAAGTCCTGCCTCATTTTCTGCCGATTTTGCCTCAATGACCACCGCCGAGGCAATCATTTTCTTCAGGTACCGGATTCGACTGTCATTTTTGTTTTTTGCCTGCTTGGCTGCTTTATACTCAAAATTTTCTGATAAATCGCCAAAAGCCCTTGCAGTCTGCACATCCTCAATCAGTTTGGGGAGCAGTTTTGTTTCTCGATATTCCACTTCTTCCTGCATTTTGCGGATGTCCACAGCTGTCAGTTCATCATGCATACAAATCTACCTCCCCAGGGCTCTTTCCTATTGTAACAAAACATCCCGGGAAAAGCAAGTCCTCCGGCCGCGTGCCAGCCGCTGACGCGGGGCAGGCTGCGCCTTCTTCCCGTGCTTTCCTCTATGCACGCAATATTTCCAACTCTGCCTTGAATAAGGAACATGCCTATGACTGCTGACTTTCTCGCCTTTTACAACCATACGCCGAAATTCACCCATAAGCGCGGACTTTCCCTCATGGCCCAGCTATGTACCCGGCTGGGAAACCCCCAGGATGGGCTTCGCTGTGTACATATTGCCGGCACGAACGGCAAAGGATCGTGTGCTGCCATGACCGCCTCCATGCTGCAAGCTGCCGGCTATCGCACCGGTCTCTATACTTCTCCGGATCTGACAGGGCCGTGGGAACGCATTGCCGTGGACGGTTCGACAATCCCCCTGGACGATTTTGCCCGGATTACAGAGAAGGTCCGCCAGGCCTGCCTGGGGATGGATGAGGAACCATCCTATTTTGAGAAAATGACCGCCGCTGCCTTTTTATTCTTTGCCCAAGAGCGCTGTGACTATGTAGTTTTGGAAACTGGTCTGGGCGGACGGCTGGATGCCACCAATATTCTCTCAAAACCCGCTGTATCCGTCATCATGCCGATTGGCCTGGACCACACGGCTGTATTGGGCAATTCCCTGTCCTCCATTGCGGCGGAAAAGTGCGGGATTATCAAAGAGGGTTGCCCCGTTGTATGCGCCGTGCAAAAACCGGATGCCCAGCAGGTGATTGAGGCCTGGTGTCGGAAGCAGCAGGCCCCCCTGCACCTGGTCAACGCCGCCAAGCTGACCATCTGCTCCCGTTCCCCGGCCGGCCAGGTGATTGCCTACGGCGGTCTGAACAACATTTCTTTGTCCCTTCTGGGCCGCCACCAGGCTGAAAATGCCTGTGCCGCCATAGAAACTGCCAAAGTGCTGGCCCTTCCGGAATCCGCCCTGCGGGCAGGTCTTTCGCAAACCGTCTGGCCGTGCCGGTTTGAAATTCTGCAGGAAGAACCGCCCTTTGTTGTAGACGGAGCCCATAACGGCCATGGGGCGGCGGCCCTGGCTTCATGTCTTCGGGAATATTTTCCCGACAGGAAATTCACCATGGTCATGGGAGTCATGGCCGATAAACCCTGGCGGGAGATGCTGTCGATCATGGAACCGCTGGCAGAACAGTTTCTCTGCCTGTCCCCGGAAGGACCCCGTGCCCTGCCTGCGGAGGATCTGGCGGCAGCGGTGCGCACCGTCCCCGCGGTGGTGATGAACGACCTCCCCCAGATTCTGCAGTTCTGTCGGGAGGGGAAAAAGAGCGTCTGTGCTTTTGGTTCTCTATACTATGTGGGGACTCTTCGTAAATTGTATAAGGATGGATTTTCGAATGGACATGCGTGATATGACCTTAGACACTTTTCAGAAAACCTTGTCTTCCAAAGCAGCAGTACCCGGAGGCGGCGGCGCGGCCGCCCTGGCAGCGGCCCTGGGTGTCTCTCTGGGCTCCATGGTGGGAGAACTCACGCTGGGAAAGCCGAGATATGCCCCGGTCCAGGAGGAAATGACCCAGCTCACCCAGCAGGCAAAGGATCTGGCTGACCGTTTTCTGTCCCTGATTGACGAAGACGCCCAGGCTTTTCTTCCTCTCAGCAGGGCCTACGCCATCCCCCGGGAACAGGCCGGGCGGGCTGAGGAGAAGGAGCGGTGCCTGCGCCTGGCGATAGAGCCGCCCCGGGAGATGGTCCGCCTGTGCTGCCGGTCAATTTCCCTTCTGGAGAAATTCGCAGTGATGGGCAGCTCCCTGGCTGTCTCCGACGCGGCAGCAGGCGCTGCCCTGTGTCGGGGAGCCCTGTGGGCAGCCGCCGTCAACGTAAAGGTCAATACCAAATCCCTCTCTGACCGCGCCTATGCAGACGAGATCAACCGAGAGACAGATCAGCTGACAGAACAGTTCAGCGCCCGGGCAGATCGGCTCTACGATCAGATCTGCAGCCGGTACTGAGAAGTATCCTGCCGGATAAAAAAAGGCTGTCAAACAGCCATTTCTGACCATTTGACAGCGCCGGGAAAAAGAGGAGACTTACTCTTCCACGGAAGCGTAGTTCCAGACAATATCACCGGTTACCAGAACCTGAAGGCCCTTAATATTCGGCTTGACCATGGTCGGGTTGGTGTAGTAGTACAGAGGCGCTACCGCACCCGTCGCCATCAGAATCTGCTCCGCTTCTGCGGCCAGATCCGCGCGCTCTTCCATATCCGAGGTGGCCTTGATCTGCGAAACGAGGGCGTCATAGGCATCGGCCCAGGTCTGATCTCCGTTCAGGCCATAAACGGCATCCAGGCCGGCGGTTGCCGTGTTCTCGGTATTCCGGGTATAGTCGCCGATATCCTGGCCTAACCGGGGATAGTTATTGCCGGAATTGCTGATAAAGATCTCCAGGAAGTTCACCACGTCGTCGAAGTCGGCAACCCAGCCCATACGGGCGGCTTCCGCATCGCCGTTGCCCAGCTTAATCTGCAGGGTAGCCCATGCCTCTGTATTGATCGTGGCGGTAACGCCTATGCTCTCCCAGACGCCCTGCACGTACTGGATAATCGCCGCATTGGCGCCGGAATTATTGAAGGAGAACTCGATATTCGGAATATCCGTGAACTGAATGTCGCCGCTCTCCAGGCTTCCGGTATAGCTGTAGCCAAGATCCATCAGGATCTGAATGCCTTCCACCTGATCTTCCGTGTAGGTGGGATACTCTTCCGAGTAGGTGTTCGTGCCGGTATACCATTCGGTATAGCGCTCGCCTTCTCCGCGGGCAACTGAGCCTGCGCCGTCACTCAGTCCAACCGGGAAGAAGCCGGTGGCGGGAACCTGTCCGCCCATGGTAACATAATCCACCAACTCCTGACGATTGGGCATCAGGCCCAGAGCATAACGGGCCTGGGCATTTTCGGCTGCCGTAAAGGTCTTGCCCTCCGGGGAGAGATCCTTGTGGACGTTAAAGAGAATGTAATAGGTGCCGATCTGAGGGAACACGATCCGCTCGCCGGGATACTGTTCATCAATCCGCTCAAACTCCGTCGGGTCAATGGACTGAATCACGGAGACGGTATCCGACTCATACGCAGACAGGATAGCCACATTGTCCTCGGATAGATATGCGTTGATCCCGCCCAGCTTTACGTTCTCTGCGTTCCAGTAGTTGGGGTTCTTCTCAAAGGCCGCGACATCATCCACGGAATACTCGGTCATGCGGAACGGGCCCATACCGATATAGGTCTCCGGATTGGTAGCCCAGGCGCCTTCACTGTCGGCAATATCGGTCTTCACGGGATAGAAGGTCGTGAAGGCAGCCAGCTCCAGGAAATAAGCACAGGGGGAGCTCAGAGTGACGGTCACGGTGCGCGCCTCGTCATCCGCTACCACATTCAGCTCGCCGGAATCATAGCCGTCGATCACATCGAACAGGTAGCCGTAGTCAGCGCCCAGATCCGCACTGGCCGCCCGGTTCCAGCTCTTCGCCACATCACTGGCAAAAAAGTCAGAGCCGTCGGACCATTTCAGGCCTTCGCGTAGGGTAAAAGTATACACCAGACCATCGTCTGAAACCTCATAGCTCTCCGCCAGTTCCGGCTGCACGCCGTCTTCGGTCTTAATCATCAGGCCGCAGAACGCAAGCCGAATCAGGTTGGATCCAACAGAGGCAGAGTTGAGTGCCGGGTCCATGGTCTCAGGCGTTCCGCCGCCGTACATCACGCTGACAACCGGCCCTGACTCCGCAGCCAGAGAAATGCTTCCCAAGCTCAGCACCATGGCAAGTGCCATCAGCAGCGCAAGCAGTTTCTTCATAAAATTTCCTCCTTATAAAAATATTGCAACGCGTTTATGCGTACAATCACAAATGATAACAGGCGGCTACATGGCCCGGAGCCACATCCGTCAGCGGGGGGCCCGCTTCGGCGCATTCGGCGGAAGCCCGAGGGCATCGTGTGCGGAACGGGCAGCCGCTTGGCATATTCAGGGGACTGGGCACATCACCCTCCAGCACAATGCGTTTACTCGCTTTGGCCCGATTTGGATCCGGGATGGGCACAGCGGACAGCAGCGAGACGGTGTAGGGATGAACTGGGTGATGATACAGTTCGTTTGCCTCTGCCAGTTCTACAATATGTCCCAAATACATCACCGCGATACGGTTGGAGATGTGTTTGACTACACTCAGATCATGGGCTATGAACAGATAGGACAGGCCAAGCTGGCTCTGCAGATCCTCAAACATATTGACAACCTGCGCCTGGATGGACACATCCAGCGCGGAAACCGGCTCATCGCACACAATAAACTCCGGCCGGGAGGCCAGGGCCCGGGCGATGCCGATACGCTGCCGCTGTCCTCCGGAAAACTCATGGGCGTACCGCGTCATCTGCTCACTGGATATGCCGACCGTAGCAAGCAGCTCCCGGATGCGGTCGTTCCGCTCTGCCTTTGTCTTGTACAATTTATTCACGTCCAGCGGCTCGCCCACAATATCGCTCACGGTGAGGCGCGGATCCAGGGAAGAGTAGGGATCCTGAAATACGATCTGGGCGCGGCGTCGGTATTCCTTGATGGTATCGGGACCGACCAGTTTCCCATCAAAAATCACCTCTCCGGCTGTGGGCTTATACAGATGCAGAATGGTGCGGCCAACGGTAGACTTTCCACAGCCGGACTCTCCCACCAGGCCCAGGGTCTCGCCGTGGCCGATGGTAAAGCTCACGTCATCCACCGCTTTGAGGGGGGTCGTCTTGAGAAAGCCGGTGTTGATGGGGAAGTACCGCTTGAGATGCCTCACTTCCAATAAATTCTTCTCACTCACTGCCCTTCCCTCCTTTGTCCGCTCCCAGGGTACCCTCCAGGTCGATGGCGGTGATCTGCCCGTTCTCATCTGTCCGAATAATGTCCCGCTCGGCGCCCTCTTTCACGTTCATCCAGCAGGCACTCAAGTGATCCCGGCCCACGCGGACCTCTTTGGCCCTCTCCGCCAGGCAGACTTTCATGGTTTTTTCGCACCGGGGTGCGAAGGGACACCCTTTTGGCATATTCAGCAGATCGATCGGCGTGCCGCTGATCGGCACAAGCCTTGCATGTTCATCGTCATCAATAGACGGAATCGAGTGGAGCAGGCCCCGGGTATACTCATGAGCGGGGTGATAGAAGATCGCATCGGCGGTGCCCCGCTCGCAGACACTGCCGGCATACATGACAATCACCTCATCACAGAGACTGGCGATAACGCCCAGATCATGGGTGATCATAATGATCGCCATATTCAGCTTTCGCTGCAGCTCCTGCATCAGCTCCAGAATCTGCGCCTGGATGGTCACGTCCAGGGCCGTCGTAGGCTCATCGGCGATCAGAATATCCGGCTCGCAGCCCAATGCCATGGCAATCATGACTCTCTGGCGCATACCGCCTGACAACTCATAAGGATACTGGCGCATGCGTTTGGCTGGTTCATTAATGCCTACCAGATCCAGCATTTCCACGGCCCGCTCTTCCGCCTGCTTCCTGTCCCGGTTCGTGTGCAGCAAAATGGCCTCTTTCAGCTGATTACCAATGGTATATACAGGATTCAGACTCGTCATGGGATCCTGGAAAATGATGGAGATCTTATTGCCCCGGATTTTGCGCATCTCCTCTTCCCCGGCTCCTATGAGCTCCTTTCCATGAAACCGAATGCTCCCTCCGATAATCCGCCCCGGGTGGGACAGAATCTGAAGAATCGAATAGGCGGTAACAGACTTTCCAGAACCGGATTCTCCCACAATTCCCAGCACTTTCCCGCTGTCCAGATTGAACGATATCCCGTTTACCGCCTTGACCTCACCGGATGGTGTGAAAAAGGAGGTGCGCAGGTCTTTGACTTCCAGCATAGCCATAGGGCAAAGTCCTCCTTATCAAGTACGAAGTTTGGGATCGAACGCATCCCGCAGTCCGTTGCCCAACAGGTTGAAGGAAAGAACGATCAGGAAGATGGTCAGCGCGGGAAACAGCAAAAGATACGGATAAGAGATCAGACCGCTTCGCGCATCGGAGGCAAGACTGCCCAGGGAAGGCATCGGTATGGACACGCCCATGCCCAGGAAGGACAGGAACGACTCCGTAAAGATGGCGCTGGGGATCTGCATGGCTGCTGTAATAATAATGACGGAGAGGCAGTTGGGGATCATATGTTTAAAGATAATGTATCGGGCGGAGGCGCCGGATGCCTTGGAGGCCAGCACATATTCCTGCTCTTTGATCGTCAGGACCTGACCGCGCACCTGCCGGGCCATACCGACCCAATAGAGAAGACCAAAAACGATGAATATGGAAATCATGCCTGCGCCAAGGCGGACGATCAGCTCACTTTTTGACGTGCTGATGACGTCCTTGATGGCTACGGAGAGCAAAATCACAATAAGTACATCCGGCAGGGAGTAGATAATATCGACAATCCGCATCATGATCAGGTCGACCCGCCCGCCGAAGTATCCGGAGATGGCGCCATACAAAATGCCAATGACTACCACAATCAAAGCCGAGATAAAGCCGACCATCAGGGAGATCCGTGTACCGTAAATTACTCGAATGGCATAGTCCCTGCCCAGATTGTCTGTGCCCATGATGTGGGGAAAGACTTTCTGTCCTGCTGCGATCCGGGCCTGCTCCTTGGCAGAATACTGAAACGGTCCCAGATACTTGGCCGTTACATCCTGCTGGGAGTAGGTATAGGGATAGAAAATCGGTACAAGAATGGCAGTCAGCGTAATCAGCACCAGAATCACCAGGCAGGCCATGGCCATCTTGTTTCTGACCAGCCGACGCATAGCGTCTTTCATAAAGGAAACAGATTCGCGCTGCGTGACAACCTGGGCCTTTTCCTCGTCACTGGCACGGGCAAAAAGATTGGGGTCTAACTGGAAGCTTAGGGGATTTTTTTTGATTTTCTTTTCCATACCGTTCACCTCACGACAGGTTAATGCGCGGATCAAGCAGTTTGCAGATTATATCGGCAAGAAAATTCATGGTC
>CAZGAM010000119.1:0-7424 GCA_964523685.1 uncultured Oscillospiraceae bacterium
TTCCCAACAGATCCGGGTATCCCGCATTGGCGCTATAGAAGCCCGGCTGAAAGGTGCCGGCTATGGCCTCAAACTCGGGAGATTGGGTCTTGGAAGCCCCATAAATCAGGTACTTACGCCGAAGAAAAGCAGAAACCGCTAACCGGAGAACTACTTTTCGCAGTGCTCCGGTTAGCTGATTTATTTTTTAGGGGCTTTCATGCTGCTGTTCCGCCGGCCGGTGCTTCGCCAGCCCCAGGAAAGCCCGATGGGCTATACTCCAAGGAGGTTCCTGAATCTGGATCCGGCGGCGGCAGACCCGGTTCTACCAAGTTCACAGCACATGGGCATCCATGTGGTTAGGTGTGTTCACTCTCTCCCCAGCATCACCCGATTGCCCTCTATCACCATCTTCCCCTCGCCCTGTTTCCCATCAAACATCTGCCTCCGCCTGCTGTTTCCTTTCCACGTCCCCGGCCCTCTTGTCCTGGGACAGCAAGATCCACCTGCGGGAACGGGTTTGATTGGATGCTTGCTCGTCAGCAAAGAGACATCTCCTTGGGTGCAAAAAAGGCAAATCCGGCGCTTGTTCCGCTCTCCAACCGCCCTGCCGGGACCATAAGTTACCGGCACTACCCGGCAGACGGTCAGACCTGCACAGGAAATCCGTTAATCTCCGCCGCTCCTCCCGCGGGTATCATAATGTACGTTTTCCCCTCTAACACCTTCGTCTGAACGCATTGGCTGTATTCCGCGCCGACGCTTACCGTCGTATTGTCAATTTTCAATTGGAACTGCCGGTCGATCAGATTTTCCGGCGACAGTACCACCCCCTCGCCGAACTGGTCCGCATAGTTCTGAAGGAACCTGTTTGTCTCTTCTTCCCCTGCTCCATAATCAGCCAAGATCCCTGCCAGGTCCTTCGCCGATACAGTGAGAGGTTCCTCCTCCCTGCTCTCCCGGTGTGCGTTTATCCTCGTTTGCAGTTCTTCGTAAACAGAGCGGACCAGCTCCATACGGGAAAGGCCCGAATCGGCCAATACAGCCTGAAACATCTCCTTCTGCTATGCGGCAGACAGAGGAGATTCTGCCTTGAATAGGCCGTCAAAGAATTCATGAAGCAATTCTTCCGGCTTTCTGGCGTAATACAGCACATTATAAATGTTCGCCGTGCGGTCATCAAAAGCCGGGAACAGGAAACCGACCTCCGGCGCTCCCACGATCTGGCTGGCAAGGCAGTTGTGGAACTCGTTATCCCCTGCATAATATTCAAGGGATATTTTTCCCTCCTTCACCGGACAGACAGAGCAGAGAATGTAGCGATACAAAAGATCCGAATTGTCCGCCTGCCTCATACCGTCTTTCCCGTGATAGGGGACATCATAAGCATCATAGGCGAGAACAATCAGATAATTGCTGTCGCCCATATCCAAAGATTCTATCACTTTCCGGTAGAAGGCTTCTCTCTTCTCCCCATCCTTCAGTTCAGAATCCCGCAGCCCCATGAGCAAACGATGCTCCTCACTGTCCATCACCTGCTGTGTGGAAAATACAATATCCATCAGATTCCTGCCAAGACGACCGGAAAGAGACTTCTTCAGTAGGCCCAGAAACTGGCCGGCCTCCTCTTCCGGCATAAGACCAAGCGGTTCGTCCAGATCCGATACGATCTCCCCTTTATTTACATAACATCCATAGATGTTGGCAATCGTCGTCTTACCAGGCTGAAGACGCCTGCGCAGTTCATTGACTTCTTTTTGATTCATACATGAAGCTCCTTGTTTTATCCTACTTTTTATAATTTATGTCAACTTAGCTTCTTCACAAGACACCGCACTCAACACCTTCACTGGGCGCGGTGCCATTTTACTCCCTGGGGCGTATCCTCCAATACAATGCCCGCTGCTTTCAGCTCATCGCGGATCCTGTCTGCCTCTGCCCAATTTTTTGCTTTTCGCGCCGCCTGGCGGGCCGCAATTTTCTCCTCAATATCCCTGTCCAGGACCAAGCTGTTCTGAAAGGGAACACCCAGTACCCCACACAGTTCCAGGAAAATATCCCGGCAGGCTGCCGCCAGGGCTTTACTGGGATCCGCAGACGGGGACACGGCGTTATTCACGTCCCGGACCAGTTCAAATATCACTGCTATCCCATCTGCTGTATTGAAATCATCGTCCATAACCTCCACGAATCTCTGCCGGTAAGACTCCAGCCCCTTGACAAAGGCAGCCTCTTCTTCCGTCATATCGCCGTTTTTCCCGCTGTCTGCAAAAAAGTCCAGATTTTCTTTGGCAGTCTGCAGACGCTCCAGGGCCGATTTCGCCTGCTCGAGCACAGTGGGAGAGTAATTCAGGGGAGAGCGGTAATGGCTCATCAGCATGAACATGCGGATGCAGTCATATCCATATTCCCCGGCCGCCTCCCGAACGGTGAAAAAGTTCCCCAAAGATTTGGACATTTTGGTATTGTCTATGTTGATAAAGCCATTATGAAGCCAATAATGGACAAAGGGAACGCCATTCGCCGCTTCAGACTGGGCAATTTCATTTTCATGGTGGGGAAAGACCAGATCTTTTCCGCCTGTATGGATATCAATGGTCTTTCCCAGATACCGGTTAGCCATAGCCGAGCATTCTATATGCCAGCCGGGACGGCCCATGCCCCAAGGTGACTGCCAGGCCGGTTCCCCCGGTTTTGCTGCTTTCCACAGGGCAAAATCCATAGGATTTTCTTTTACATCGTTGACTTCCACACGGGCTCCGGAGAGGAGATCATCCAGGTTCTGGTGACTGAGCTTGCCGTAATCCCTGAATCGGGCTGTACGGTAGTATACGTCTCCATTCACCTCGTAGGCATAGCCTTTTTCCATCAGGGTACTGACAAGGTCTATGATCTGCTGAATATTTTCCGTGGCTCTGGGATGTACTGTCGCCTCCTGCACCCCTAAAGCCCTGGCATCCTTCCAGTACTCGTCTATGTATTTTTCGGCAATTTCTTCCGCCGAGACGCCTTCTTCCCTGGCCCGATTGATGATTTTATCGTCCACATCTGTAAAATTCTGCACAAAGGTGACCTCATAGCCCCTGTATTCCAGGTACCGACGGAGCACATCAAACATGATAATCGGCCGCGCATTGCCCACATGAATATAATTATATACGGTGGGGCCGCAGCTGTACATCGTGACCTTTCCTTCCGCAATGGGAACGAAGTCCTCTTTCTGCATGGTTAAATCGTTATAAAAACGCATGGTATTGTTCTGCCTTTCTGCGCGTGGTTCTTCCCCGCGCCCTGAATATGCGTATTCTGAGAAAAAATTAAAAATCCTGTTTGTTGGTTGTCTGATTCGGCTGGCTGGGATTGTGCTGAGAGGAAGACAGATCAGACACCAGTTTCTCCAGCTCGGCCACGCGCTGACGCAGTGCCGTCACTTCCTGGGCCATGGGGTCCGAAACGCTGATCTGGTCCACCTGGGAGGCAAAGTCTGTGCGCTCCCCGTCTTTGCGTGCAATATGGGCAGGAACGCCTACCGCCGTGCAGTTGGCCGGTATTTCCTGCAAAACTACCGCGTTCGAGGCGATGCGGCTGTTGTCCCCCACTTTAAAAGGTCCCAGGACCTTCGCACCAGATCCAATTAAAACGTTGTTCCCAATGGTGGGATGGCGCTTGCCGTGGTCCTTGCCGGTACCCCCAAGCGTTACTCCCTGATAGAGGAGCACATCATCCCCCACCTCAGCCGTCTCTCCAATAACCACACCCATGCCGTGGTCAATCACCAGCCGCTTGCCAATGACAGCCCCGGGATGGATTTCTATGCCTGTCTTTTTGCGGCACCTCTGACTAATCCAACGGCCCAAAAACTTCATACCGTGAGTCCAGAACCAATGGGCCCTCCGGTACCTGATAACCGCCTTCACGCCCGGATACAGCAGATATATCTCCATGGCGCTTCTGGCAGCAGGATCACGAGCCTGGTATGCTCGAATGGTTTCTCGCAGGTCTTTAAACATGGATACTACTCCACAGGAATACTTTCCCGATTTCTTTCCTTCCTCTGTACGGAATCTTTTGCCGGCTTGTTATTCTCACGCATGATCCAGCGCATGGCCCGCAAGGCACCCGTCTTCCAGATCGTCTATATGGACTCTGGCAAACTGTCCTGGCTCTGCCCCTCCGGTAAAGAAAATCTGTTCATCAACATCAGGCGCATCTGCATAGCTTCGTCCGATCCAGCGGCCATCCTCTCCCAGTCCCTCACAGAGAACAGAGAGCACTTTTCCAATCTGTGCGCGGTCATATTCATCCATAATCTGATTCTGCAGTTCCAGTACTCTCTCCCATCTGGATTCCGCTTCTTCCTGAGAACAGCGATCCGTCATCTCTGCAGCCGCTGTTCCCTCCTGAGGAGAATAGACGAACACACCCGCTCTGGGCAGCCGCTGTTCCTGAAGAAAGTCCAGCAGCTGCTGAAACTCTTTTTCGCCTTCTCCCGGCAGACCAACAATCAGGCTGGTGCGGATCACAGCCCCCGGCAGTCGCTTCCGGATCCGGTCAAACAAAGCCCGAATGCTCTTTTCTGTCTCCGGACGGCGCATGCGGCGCAGGATCGCATCATTCACATGCTGAATCGGCACATCCAGATACGGCAGCACTTTGCTCTCCGAGGCGATGGTATCCAAAA
This sequence comes from uncultured Oscillospiraceae bacterium, assembly GCA_964523685.1. Taxonomy (GTDB): domain Bacteria; phylum Bacillota; class Clostridia; order Oscillospirales; family Oscillospiraceae; genus CAJOIG01. Next base: position 4,661 of record CAZGAM010000119.1, read on the forward strand.
GGGACTCATCAATCTCGTTGGGATAGAGGTAATGCAGGCGGATCCATGAAAGGCCATCTATCCTGCACAGCGCACGTAGGAGAGTGCACAGGTTGGTTCCATCCCGCAGATCTCTGCCATAGCATGTGACATCCTGCGCAATTAAAATCAGCTCCTTCACACCGGCTTCAGCCAATTTGCGGGCCTCTGACACAACTGCTTCCAAAGGTCGGGAGCGGTATCTCCCCCGGATGGAGGGAATCACACAGTAGGCGCAGTGGTTGTCACAACCGTCTGCAATTTTACAATATGCCCATCCCGGCCCGGTTGTCACAACCCGCTCCAGCTCGGGCAGAGGGGCATTTCTATCTGTGAAACGGGAAAAGTGCGCCTCTTTGCTCTCCAGGGCAGATAGAATTTCCGGAAAACTCCCCGTTCCCAGCACCGCATCTATCTCCGGAATCTGCTCCAGGATTTCTCCAGAATAGCGCTGAGGAAGGCATCCCGTAACAATCAGCCGCTGCAGACTGCCGCTTTTTTTCAGCTCCGCCAGCGTCAGAATCGTGTCAATTGCCTCCTGCTGAGCCGCCTCAATGAACGCACAGGTGTTGACCACTACCGCGTCCGCTTCTGCCGGATCGGGCACGATCTCGTGTCCTGCCCCGGTAATCAGAGACAGCATCTGTTCCGAGTCAATCAGATTCTTGGCACAGCCAAGGGAGATGAGAGAAATCTTCATTCTAATTTTGCAGGATACCCCTTGATCAGAACAAGGGGAAGCAGGCCCTGCCTATTCCTTTCGAAATTTTTGGAAGCGCTTCACTATGTTTCGTGAAAGCGAGGTGAACCCGATGCCAGCCGTGACACAGCGAAGAAACGAATCCTGCCGGTTGCCGATAGAGAGGCAGCCCTGTCGCGGTGGAGTGCCGAAAAGAGCGCCAAGCCGTATCGGAACCCCTTATTCCGGAGCTATGATCTGAAAGGCGTCTGTCAACGGAGGCTTTCCTGCCTATTCCAGAAGCCCTGTCAGGAGCTCCACTCGGGTCTAGTTGGTCGGCATGCCGGGACAGCCAGGGGTGCGTGCCAATCGTGGCGAATGGACTCTGGCGCGCTTCCGGAAGTATGATCTCGTATGGAACCGGGATCATTCACTTCTGCAAGAATTTCCTCGGAAGCCGCTTTTCAGGGCATGGAGAAATGACAAAGCACGGCATATGACTTTCGATTTTCCGGAACTTAGAACGCCGAAGGTGTGGATCTCGGGATCCACTTCCCGGCTCAAAATCAGCCGTGCCATCAAGCAGAAGCGCACTTGCCAGTACCTGCAGAAAAGGCAGACGCCGTCCGGAGGAAGCGGACTCAGACAGAAATCGGCTCCCAGAAAAGCCGTTGGATACAAAATGTCACCCTGTCAATCCTTCTGTGCCGAAGGCACACACTGGCAGCATGGCCCGGAGCGAACTTTGTTTGTGCCTGAAAATTTCACTGTCGTCCGCAGGGCAACAGCTGAGCGGGCTGCCTGAAATGCTGCTGGGAAAGTCCCTCGATCTCCCTCAAAAGTCAGAAGAGGGAATACAACGCAGGGACACCTAGCAGCCATGTCCTTCTTGTCGATCCTCGGTTTACCAGGCATGCCCCCAGTGCGGTCATGTCGAGAAAGGCACCCGAAATAAGATGATCCATGCGCTTTGCTGCCGGTCCGGCAGCACCTGACCGCGGCGGCACCTCACGCACCAGCTTCTGTCTGTAAAGCAAGACGTCTGCAACCTCTTACGTTCAACCTTCTGCGTCTTACGCAGGGACAGGGAACACACGTATTTCGAAGAACCAGGAGATATCTCCCGCGCAGACAGGAGTCTGCGGTCTGTTCGTGCAAGATCTCCCGCTGGTCCAGACCCGCAGCAGTAGCGCTCTCCTTCCGCAAAGAAGATCCTTCTGATTCTAGGGGCGGGAGAACTGTCTCAGTCCTCCCTCCCTCTCAAACGGTTAAGGGCGGCATTGATATCGTCCCAGGAAAACCCTCGTCTGGCGAGAGCAGCCACAGCCCGATCACAATCTTTTCTGTCATGAATATCCCGCCCTTGGAGTTTGACTGCAAGAAGATGGTCTATTGTTTCTGTTCCCTCTGGCATTTCTTCCAATGCCTGCTCCCAATATTCTAAATCCACGCCTCTCCGGCGCAGTTCCAGTTTGATTCTTTGCGGACCGTATCCCTTCCCGCTGTAGTGGCGTACAATCATACAGGCATATTCGCCATCGTCCAAAAAGCCGTAATCAACACAAAGCTTTGTGACGGTTTGAATATCTTCCTCGGAACATCCTTTCTGGGTTAACCGATCCCTTAATTCTTTTTCTGAATGTGGGCGCTTTAGATATTCCATCGCCCATTTTTTTGCCTGTTCCAAGGGTGTTAGTTTCTTTTTCGGATGTTCATTTTCCTTTGTCGGATCATTGAGCACCGAACGAACTGTATATTTTCCCTCCATAGCACCTCGCTCCAAAGAGGTGATAACCCTCCCCTGTCCTCTGTGCTTCCAACGGCATGGTCGCTGCTCTGTTTTATGGACAAAACAGCTCAAGCAGGACATGTCAGAATTTTGTGTTCCTCTGCACCGCTCCATAGTTCGAATTCCAGCCAAGGCAGCCTTGTTTCTGCTTTGTGGTTCACTCAGTCCATTATAGCGGTGCATCACCCCCAGAAAAGGTTCCTTTGGTAAGTTCCATATTTTTTAGGAACATGTTCGCCATAACTATTAGCCAAGCACCACTTTGCATGTCTTCTTAT
>CAZGAM010000120.1:0-7356 GCA_964523685.1 uncultured Oscillospiraceae bacterium
GCTGGTATAGCTCAGTTGGTAGAGCAGCTGATTTGTAATCAGCAGGTCGGGGGTTCGAGTCCGTCTACCAGCTCCATGATTTACTAAGGCATGGGGGAATTCCCGAGTGGCCAAAGGGGACAGACTGTAAATCTGCTGGCAATGCCTTCAGTGGTTCGAATCCACTTTCCCCCACCATAAAATTACCATTAGTTGTTGCTATTTGCAATCAGCTAATGGTAATTTTTTTATAGTCAAAAATTGTTTTAGTCCCCAAATATGGGGCTCAATGTTTTCCCCGAAAATTCGCAGTATGCAGGTTCCTGTTTGTATCTGCTGGTGCATGGATTTTTCGTACCGCGAAGCAGCGGCCTGCTCTGGTGTTCAGCCTGTGCACAGGCATCTTTCTGAGAACCACGCGCATTTTTCTAATCCAACAGAGCCAGCAATTCCTCCTTGCTCATATTCAGGATACCGCCCTCACTGTCGGCAGAGAGTGCCTCCATCAGCGAAGCTTTTTTCTCCTGCAGTTCCAGGATCCGCTCCTCGATGGTATCCTGCATGATCAACTTATAAACCTGAACATGCTCCCGCTGCCCAATCCGGTGGGCCCTGTCTGTAGCCTGATCCTGTGCCGCCTGGTTCCACCAGGGGTCATAGTGAATGACCACATCCGCAGCCGTCAGATTCAGCCCTGTTCCCCCTGCTTTCAACGAAATAAGGAACACGGAAGCTCCGCCTTCGTTGAATGCTTTTACCAATTCCGCCCGTTTTTTCTTAGGCGTAGATCCCCGGAGGGTGAAGTTGGAGATGTGTACTTCGTCCAGACGGGCCTGTATCCGCTCCAGCATGCTGGTGAACTGGCTGAACAACAGAATCTGATGTCCGTTCTGCACCATACCGGAACAGAGTTCTATACAGGCATCCAGTTTGCTTGTCTCCCCATGATAGTTTTCAAAGCACAGATCTGCATCGCAGCAAATTTGCCGGAGCTGTGTCAGCGCCGCCAGAATCTGCAGTTTTCCCTGACCTGCGGCCAGCATATTCCTCGTAGCATTTACCGCAGCAAAATAGACCTTTCTCTCGTTCTCGGACATGGGGATCCGATGGACATATTCCAACTTATCCGGCAGCTCTTTCAAAACATCTTTTTTGAGCCGCCGAAGCATAAATGGCTGAACCAACCTCTGCAGCTGCTTCATGGCATCGTCATTTTTACTCTTAACGATGGGCTTTTCCAGTTTCTCCACAAAAGCGCTGTGACTGAACAGATATCCGGGCATCAGAAAATCAAAAAGATTCCAAAGCTCGCTGAGACGATTCTCCACCGGGGTGCCTGTGAGGACATACCTTTGCCTGCACTGGATGTTTTTGACCGCCTTCGACGCCAATGTCCCCTGATTTTTCACATGCTGTGCCTCGTCCAGGATGCAGCAGTAAAAGACCCGATCACGGTACTGGTCAATATCCTGGCGCAGAAGTTCATACGATGTGACCCAAACGTCCTTGTCCCAGTCGTTTTCAATTATCGTCTTCCTCTCGGAGGCGGCCCCGTAAATGAGGGATACCTGCAGATGGGGGGAAAAGCGCTGGAACTCATCGCCCCAATTGAGGATCAGGGATGCCGGGCACACCACCAGGCAGGGGCCCTGATTTTTCGACCTGTCTACGGTGAGGAGATAGGCGATCACCTCCACTGTCTTGCCCAGTCCCATCTCATCGGCCAGAATCCCCCCGAAATTGCTGCTTTCCAGCGTCTTGAGCCATTGGAACCCCACCTTCTGATAGGGCCGCAAAACGGATTCAAGCTCCGGCGGAACCACATAGTCACCTTCTTCTATCGACTTGAAGTTCCTGACCATCGCTCTAAACTGCCGGTCCCTGCTTATCTTCAAATCCTCGTTTCCGTTCAGCAGCGTGTCCAGGTACAGTCCCCGGAAAGCCGGCACGGTCAGTTTGCCCTTTTTCAGATCCTTGGCAGGAAGCTGAAGCATGTGGGACATCTCTGCCAGTGTCTCATAGGCAGAACCATTCAGTTCCAGATACCGGCCATCCTTCAGCCGATGATACTTCCTCCTGCGCAAAAGGCTCTGGTAGAGTTCCTCCAGTTCCTCCGGCGGAAACTCTCCGGTATCGAGCTTCAGTATCAACATTCCCTCGGACACAGAAATTCCCACCGCGGCGCCAGAAGAGGGGATGCGGCGGTTCTTCAGCCGTTCGGAGACATAAACCTCTCCATAGGAACTGAACCTGGGAAGATCTTCCGTTAAGAAAGTAAAAACCTCATCGTCACCGCTAAGGCTGTATCCCTCCGGCTCCAGGGCAAAGTACTGTTTGGCAACAGAAACCGCTTCCTCCTCCATCACTATGTCCCGCTTGATGCCCGGGGTATCAGCAACAGGGGTATTCTCAGGGATTTCACTCTCGCCATACCGGAATTTTAGCTTCAGGGTCAGAACATCGTCTTCAATATCAAAATAAAAACAGGCAACACACTCATCCGGCATATACTCCTGGAGAATTCCCTGTTCATCTTCTATTTCTACACGTCCCGCAATCGCCGGCAGTACGCAGGAACAAAAAGTGGGAACGTCTTCTGCGACCAGAATCTTTTGTAATTGTCCATCGGAAAATAAAGGATATACCTGGTTTATAAACTCCTCACTGCACCGAAAAAGAGCATATCTCTGCATGGCATACAATGTGTTGGCGCTCCCGAAAAAGACACACTCCTCTGGAAGAACCACCCGAATTTTCACCAGGTGTTCTCCCTCCCGCTCCAAACACACTTTAATTTTTGGATCTTCTTCCTGAAAGGCAACGCTCTCTCCCCATTCTGACTGCAGTTCCTGATTTTTATACAGATCAAAAAAGCGATCGAAAGCATCACCCGTCAGACGGATTGCATTATTTCTGCTACCGTGGTTATAATTGGAGCTCAAGTAATACTCCCAAGCATCGCCGGATTTTTTTGGATCCCAGATTTCAGGATATTCGTTCAGGAGGATGCGAATCAGTTTCTGAGACTTCTCATCGAAATTCTCGATACTATGGTCTAGTGTCAGATTTTTTCCGTAGCTTTCTGTTGCACCCGTATAGACATTTTTCACAAAAGTCTGTATGTTTTTCACAACATACATTTTGTCCCGTCCCACCCGGAGAGCTAAGTAAGGATATTCTCCGTTTTTTGGGGGAAAAAGGAAAATTTTCGGCTCCAGAGAAGCAGGAGACTCATGGCTGTCCACAGGATTTCGGCGTCTAACATAAGATCGCAGCATGTTTTCTGCAGAAGGATCGCTCTGCGGTTTCAGCGTATTCAAATACGCAAGAAGTGCCGCTGCTAAATGGGCGCACCTGCGCGTATAGGCAAAGGTAAAGCAAGAGCAGCGGGAGTAGATCCGATCACCCATAATATGAACTCGAACATCATATCGGTTCCCGCTCTCATCCAAGTCTTCCACCGTGCATTCTCCTATAACATCATCGTCTTCCGATGTAAAGTCAAATTGCTGCACTTTATTCTGTTTAACCAGTTCTTCACCCTGGGAATATTGTTCCTCATCGAAAATATGGCGAAGTATCTCCCGTGTCAGATACACAATATTTCCCTCCTATACTTTCTTATTTCCTAAACACGCCATACACAGCGCAAAAGGTCTTCGTGTTTGCCTGCGTTCCTGATCTGCCACCTGCTGCCCTGTCTGCCTCGGTTTTCCACAACCTCTGAAGCCCCTTGGAAGAAAACAGAAACCTGCGGATGCACCTGCTCCTATCCCATAAAAATACGGTACAACGCATCTGCGTATTGTACCGCATTTCCCCCTTTTCTTTACGCTGCCGCCACACGCCGGCAGAAATCCGACTTTGTATCCAAGTACATTTCAGAGGACCAGCGATGGGGCAGAGTATACACGGCCGCCTAATTCGCTGTTCAGCATATACAATCCCTTGCTGTCACCGCCAAAAAGCTCCATCTTGGTGATTTGATCCGAAGAGTTCTTCTCTTCCTCGCCCTGCTCTTTAATAAACCAATCCAAAAACTGCGTAGTACGATAATCATGGACCTTCTGCGCAGCCGCATAGATGGCATTGATCAGGCCGGTCACATACTGTTCGTGTTCCAGGGCAGCCTTTAAAGGATCCACCAGATCCGTGAATGTCTTATCAGGCTTAGCAATAGCCTCCAATGTCACCTCTTCATTATTATTGTGCAAATAACGGTAGAAGAGCATAGCATGATCCTGCTCCTCCTTCGCCTGAATCTCATACCAGTTGGCAAAGCCGTCCAAACCTTTTTGATCGTAATAATTGGCAATGTCCAAATACAGGTACGCAGAGTACAGTTCCTTGTTGATTTGGTCATTCAACAAACCAGATACTTTCTTATCCATAAGGATCTCCTTTCCCATACAAAACAGCGCTCCAGCACCATGCTGTCCGGGCTTCTCAGTAGAATTTGATATTCCCGGGAACGAAATCCAAGGGATTTGCTCCCGTTGAGTCTTTCCCGGCACTGGCACAAGGAAGACACGGGGAAAATTCTCCTCGTCCGCCAGGGCAATCTTATTGAACTTATTATACCAAAGGCCAATGCAAAATGCAACCTGTTTTTCAGTCCTGAATACGCCGTCCCCGCCGCCTGCCCGCTGACTGCTGACAGGCGGCCTTCGTGCCTTCCCGCTGCGCCCGCCATACAGAAAAGGACGGCCGCATCACCCGACTGATGCCTTTTCTTATTCTCCCGCTTCCTTAAGCCAGGCATAAGACAGGGGGTGCCCGCAGCGCTCTGCCCCCGATTTTTGCGATCTGGCGCATGAACGCAGCGCCCCCGGCAGCGCCAACAACCAGCGTTATCCCGTCCATTGAGGCAGATTTTGTCCCGCCCTGAAGGAGCCTCTTCCAGGAGAGAGGGGCTCCTGCGAAACAGGCCTGTAACTTTTTGAAACAATTTCCGTAAAACCGTTGACAGGTTGTAATTTTTGTGATAAATTTGTATCATCTCGTAACCAATTTGTAACTTTTCGGCCACAGAGGTGATATTTATGCCTGATACAGAGAACGGGCCGTTTTTATCCCTGTCAAGCATGCTTCGTCAATGTACACCGGTGCAGGCTGTAAAAATTGCCATGGAATTGTGTGAGCAGCTGCCTGGGGACCCGGAAAGCTTCCACGGCGGCGTTTGGCCCGAGAATATAACATTTGACGACAATGACAGAGCTGTTCTGGGAAACCCCAACCATACACCCGCTTCTCAGCGGCCAGCCGGGCAAGTGGAATTTGCCGCACCAGAATATTTCTGGGACAGGGAGGAGTCTGCCGCTGCCGATGTCTTTTCTGTTGCCCTGATCCTCTTTGCCGGCTGCCATCACGGTCTTCTCCCTTTTCAACCGGAAAAAGAGAACCTTACCAATCAGGAGCGGGCAGATGCTCTTCGCAGAAGAATGAAAGGAGAGAGTATCCCCATTCCCTCCGGCGTCAGCAAAGAGCTGAAGGCCATTCTGGAAAAAGCTCTGTCCTATAAAGCAGAAGAGCGGTACATCACGGCCAAAGAACTGCTGTTTGCCCTCCATTGGACGGACGAAGCCCTCCGCATGGAGGATGCTTCCCAGCCGGCAGAGGGGATGGAAACGAGCCCTGCGGATATGCCTCTTCCCCCTGAGGCTGACAGCGCCAATCTCCCGGAAGAAACAACAGAAAGCACGGAGGAAATGCTTCTGGAGGCAGATCGTGTCCTAGCCGCAGCTGCTGCAGATCAGCCTGCAGAAAACGCCGGCCATATATCTGCCCAGGAGGCTCCCGTCTCCGAGGACGAAACAAAAACTGCTGATCCGATCCTCCCCGTCACAGAAGACAGGGAAAACGGCAACACTGCGGTCGAACAGGACAAAGAATCAGCCGACCAAAAAGAGTCCGCTCCCCTTTTCCCGTCCGCTTCCAGTGATCCTCCCCTGGGAGAAAACCAGGATTCAGCGGACGAGCGGCTTTCCCGTACCCCTGTTGTCCAGCACGAGTATAAAGTTCGAAAAGATTTTGAGAAAGCTCCCGACCGAAAAGCGCCCACGGTCGCCCCAACAAAAAAGAAGAGATCCAAAATCATTCCCGTTTTGTGCGCGATCGCTGTTTTGGTCCTGCTGGGCAGTGTTGGAATTATGCTCTATGGAAACCGTCTGCCCATCGCTTCGGAACCCTTTCAGGCATCACCTGGGCAGGATGTTTCCCTGGAGGCGTCAGCTCCGTCTCCCCTGATCATCTCGCCGGAGCCCTCGCCCACCGTCGAGCCATCCGAAGCACCCGAACCGAGTCCGGAAAGATCGGCGGTGCCGAGTCCCAGCCCCGCCGCAGAAACATCTTCGGAGCCGTTAAATCTTACCATAAATCTTCCTGACGCACCCCAAAACAGCTCCATGAACGGCACCCTGGGGAGCAGCAGTACGCCTAGTTCTTCCTGGGGAAACCAAACCGGAAGCGGTAATTCTTCCTCCTGGGGAGGAAATACAGGTTCCTGGAGCGGCGGCGCTTCTGTCACCCCTTCTTCTTCCTATACCGTCACGCCCGCCAATGATACAGTCTACATCAACGGCATAGGCGTGAACATCCGATCCGGCCCTGGAACAAATTATTATATTATCGGTTCTGCCAGCACCGGATACAAGCTGCTGCGCACCGGTCTTTCCGGCAATTGGAGCCGTGTCAGCTTCCTGGGCACCACAGGATTTGTCTCAAATACATACCTGTCTCCCACGGATCCGACGGCTGCGCCGGCAACTTCTTATCCTAGTCCTGCGCCGGCTCCCTCTTCTCCTGATGTCCCCTCTCCGCCCCCAACACTGTCCCCGTTCACGATTACCAAAGGGGATTTGACCTATGTACAGGCGAAAGAAGCGGCACAAGCCGCCGGCGGCCTGGCTGTTCTTCATACCGATGAACGCTTTTCCGCTGCGATCGACTTTTTAAACGGCGATTCAACGGATGTAGAATATGTTTGGGTGGGCCTGGAGTATGACCAATCCAATTCCAGCTGGATCTGGTCAGACGGCACTTCCCTGCCTGCCGATGACAGTCATTGGGGACCTGGCTACCCCAAGGAGGGCGATGATCTTGTGCTTTTAGCCAAGCAGGAGGATGCTTCCTGGAAGTACGTCTCTCTTTCTTCTTCCCAGTTTGAGCCAACCAGCGCTCCCTACACCGGAAAACTGGGATACATCACAATATCCGCTTCTGTTTGAGATGCTACCTACGCATATTTTTTATGTTGCCTGCGATCGGGTGGGAGGCTGACCATCAGTTGGTCAGCCGTCCTCCCCCAGAACCGAGCGTATCGGTCTGGTACTCGGCTCCTCCCTGGGAAACGCCCAGCATTTCTGTCGGCGCTGAACG
>CAZGAM010000121.1:0-2456 GCA_964523685.1 uncultured Oscillospiraceae bacterium
CAAAATACTCCAGCAGTCCGATGGAAGCATACCGCATACCTACAGCATATTTTACCGCCCGGTCGATATCAGCAGCGGTAGTTACACCTTGCTCAATGAGGTATATGGATTCGCGGAACAGAGCCTGTGCGAAACGATTTACCAGAAAGCCAGGTACGCTGCGGTTAAGCACAACCACCTGCCTGTGAAGAGTCCCCAGAAGCGCCAGCGTGCGCGCCAGTGCCTCTTCCCCCGTCTTGCTGCTTCGTACAACTTCTACCAAGGGAAGCATGTGCACCGGCTGGAAAGGATGAGCGATCAGAAAACGATCCGGTGCAGGTACCAGCTCTGCCAGCACTTCTGCATCGATGGAGGAAGTGCAGGATGCGGTCACGACATTGGGAGCTGCATAGTTCGCAATCACTTCGTACACGCTTTTCTTCTGCCGGGCATCTTCTGCCACTGCCTCAAATACGAAGGTGCATCCTGTTAGAGCGGTCGGATCATTGGTGACCGTCAGAAGCTCCATAGCGGCATTTTTATTTCTTTCAGATGCCAGACCATGCGTAATCAGATCCTCCCAATTCTGCTCCACTGCTTTCCGGCAGCGGATTAAACCGCTCTCCGAGCGGCCTACCACAACACAGGGCATACTATGGCCTATAATAAGCGTGGCTTCAGAGGAGCCGATGGTCCCGGCTCCATATACAGCAATTTTTTCCATATCAAATAATCCTCCCATCGTATCTCCATGCGGGACGTGCTGATAAGCTGAGCGGGGAGAGCATGCGACCGCCGGGAAGAATACCGGCAATCCAGCCGCGACCTTCTTCCCGGCATTAAATATAGGGACATAAAAATATATCTTTACAGATCTCACTCCGTCAAAAGGAAGAACTTCTCCTTCCGCCTGAACAGCTGCGAATTACTTGCGGCGGCCTCTTTCGTCGTGGTCTTTGTCGTACTGGACAAAGTTTCCACCATTGAAGCCGTTAAAGCCCAGAGGATTCCGGAATCCCAGTGGATTAATGCCCACAGGGTGATCCTTCAGCAGGTCGTTGATGAACTGGGTATAGCCTTCTACCACCTGTTCCACCAGTGCGTCGCCCTTCTCCTTGGTGGCCTTGGTGGGGTTGCCGATGACGCCGTAGTCCAGGTCATCCTTCTCCATGAGGGCAAACGTGCCGTCGAAATGATAGAACTGCCACTTGTGGGAAGTTTCACCGGGAGCCTTCTTCCACTTGCCGTCTACCAAAGGCGTTCCACCGCCATCCACAACCAGATCCATATGGACCAGATCTCCATACAGGGACAGGGCCATGGAGGTCTCCGCCTCGTCTGCATGCCACATGTAGTCTTCCAGCACATTCTTGTTGTCACCCAGGAAATCATACCAGGTGGAGGCCACTACGAAGTATCCCTCCATACCCAGTTTATGTACCGCTGTGCAGAAACTGCTGTCGGCACCGTGGGCAACCAGCAAAAGGAACTTATTGTAGCCTACATTGGAAGCTCCGGCGATGATGTCATGGATAAGAGCGATATTGGTCTCATAGTTCAGCGCAATCGTGGCTGGCATTCCCATATGCATGTAGGGATGGCCGCCGTACATAGGACAGGGAAGCACCGTGGCGCCGGAACGCTCGGCCACTTTCTCCGCCAGGCAGATGGCATTAAAGCTGTCCAGCCCGTTAGGGCAGTGAGGGCCGTGCTGTTCAATGGCGCCCAGGGGAAGAATCGCCACATCGTTGACCTCGTGAGCGTAGGCGATGTTCACAGGGGCCGTGTTCTCTTCAAAATGTACCGAGTCCCTCTTGTACAGTTTGAACTCCGTCTGTTTCTTAAACTCTGCCATTTTCTCGTTCCTTTCTACCTATGACTATAAATTTGTGTACAAATGATAAAATGAAAACTGTAAATACATGTTGATCAGTATAAGTACTGATCTGTCATTCCACACTGCAGGATATTCGACTTATGTCTGCATATCGTTTTTTGATGGATAAAGATTCAGGGGTAACAGAGATTCTTATCTGATGTACCTTACTTTCGTCACAAGAATTAAGGAAAGAACCGCCTTGGAATATTCAAGAAGCTGCTGAGTTTCATAACAGATCGATAAATTCTTAGCCGGTTCTCTCCCATTTATATCAAGTCGATCAAAGAAAGAGGCAAACTTTAGAAGTTTGTAGCCAATCAACCCTCCTTTGATCCACTTTTTTCTGCCACAATATTTTAAGTGCAGGACATCTGAGCACCCGCCTTGCGAGCCATTATTGACCCAATAGGCACTAAACATGCTTGCATTATTATTTCATCAAATTGGGAAGCCACATACAAATTTGAGGTACATATGTTACCAGCATCAGATTAACTAAACAACATGCCATATACTTGAAAAGATGCCCATTTACCAGATCACTAACTTTGGATCCCTTGCATAGCGTTGTCGCTACGTACAAGTTGATACCAAGAGG
>CAZGAM010000121.1:2466-4122 GCA_964523685.1 uncultured Oscillospiraceae bacterium
AGCATGATAATTCCAAAATGGACTAAATCAATTCCATACGTGGATAGCGCCGGCATCAGGATAGGGGCAATAATCAATATAGCTGGAGTTGTGTCCATAAAGCAGCCCACAATAAGCAGCATGATGTTCACAAGCAACAGGAATGTATACCTATTGGAACAGATGCTCATAATGAAGGAAGCTGCATGAGCAGGTACTTGCAAACGGGTCATCATAAGCCCAAATACTCCTGCACACGCGACTATGAACATAATCATACCTGATGAAGCGGCTGCTTGTCGAACCGTGTTCACCAAGTCCTTAAATTTCATCTCACGATAAATAAAGATTCCTACCACCAGACCATAGAGGCAAGCCACAGCAGCAGACTCGGTAGGCGTGAATATACCGCTGTAAATTCCTCCCAGGATAATTATCGGCATAAAAATAGCGCCGATTGCATGATAGGCAGAAGAGAGAAATTCTTTGAGATTAAATTTAGTGCGGGGAATTTTGTTTTTTATACCGTAAAAGATGGTAACAAGTATCATTAAACAGCCCAGCAGAACGCCCGGTGTAATACCAGCCATAAACAGACTTCCGACAGAAGCTCCTGTTGCCGAACTATAGGTGATCATCACCGTACTCGGCGGAATAATTGTACCAAGCATACCTGCTGCGGCGATTGTGCTGAGCGCATATTTTTTATCGTATCCTGCTTCTAATAAAGCGGGTACCATCATAGAGCCAATGGCGGCGACTGTCGCAGTGGGTGAACCACACAGGCATCCGAACAGCATACATGCAAAAATTGTTACAACCCCTAAGCCCCCTGGCATCCAACCCACAGCTGCGTTACAAAAATTGACCAGCCGTCTGGAAATACCACCGCTGCTCATCAAGGACCCAGCAAGCATGAACAAGGGAATAGCTGCCAGAGTAAAGCTGTCTACAGAAGAGAACATTTTCTGAACAGTAGTATATAGCGGCATTCCACCATCTGCGAGCATAGCTGCCATGCCGCCACCGACTAATGCCAGTGCTATGGGCATACCAAGAATCGTGATGATCGCAAATACAATAAATAATATCGCGGTAATCATGCTTCTTCTCCTTTTTTGGCAACTTTATCCTGAATCATTCCGACTATTTCAACTATGTAATGTACGATTCCAAGAACCATAGCCAAAGGCACACATGCAAAAACAAAATATGTAGGAATTTTTGTTGTTGTAGTCATTTGATTAGTGGCAATTAAGTGCTGCATCATCTGTAATGATAACACCAGCAAAATCACAAAAATCAACATGCAGAGAGTTTCTGTAACTATTTTGACCCATCCCTTAACTTTCTCGGGAAGCATATCAACAAAAACCTCTACACCGATATGTGATTTGTTTTTTACGCCGATACTTGTGCCTAAATAAACCACATAAATCATCAGATAGCGAGCTAACTCCTCACCCTGCAAAAAGGTGATTTTTAAAATTCGCCGGCAGATGACGCTCCAACATACAACCAACACCATTGCTAGGAAGAGAATTACACTGACTATCCCTTCTAAACTGCTGATTGTATCGTCAATTTTTTTCAGCATAATATTCCTCTGTGCATCGCACTTACCGGCGACACAATCTCCTTTCATTAATTAAATAGAGAGGGGAACTTTTTTGTGCG
>CAZGAM010000121.1:4132-7279 GCA_964523685.1 uncultured Oscillospiraceae bacterium
CTGTAATTACCTGTTAGGTATCCATCGATACAGTCTAGTATGATGTGCATCAAAACATGATTTTACACAAACAATAAAAATAAATCTAGTATTGCTCTTCTTGTGATTCATGGAGAATATTTATAGTTTAGTATAAAAATTTAACGCGATTTTCTTCAGCACTCTTAATCACTTATAGATCTAAGTTGAGTGCCTCGGTTATTTCTTGTATGAAGACCTTTGTTTTTTATGACGCCCTATTTAAACCTTAGTTGATTTTTAACCCTTTCAAGAAACTCGACTACTCCTAGTTGAACGAGCTTCCAGTACAATATTCGTATCTTTCTTTCTCAACTTTTACGTTATGTATAAGTTTGGGGCTTCGTGATTGAATTACGCTCTCCGGTTCCGTATTTGTTGCTGCTCTTTCCTCTTGATATGGCTGGCAGAACTTGCGCATTGCGAAATTGACAGCAGCACTGCTTGTGGTTTCGTTTCATCTGCTGGAAATGCGCCATGTCCGGTATCAATCAGCCGTGGGTAGGTATTACCCGCCCACGGCATTCCATTCAGCTTAGGCAGCTACGTCAGCTCGTATAGCATCCACCAGAGCGGGATCTATTCCATCTTCACCGACATACTTATCGTATACCGACTGCACAGCTTCTGCCCATTCATCGGTGTCAACTTCTGTGAAGGTTGCGCCGCCTTCTTCCATCTTTGCACGGAAATCAGCAAGCTGCTCATCACAGACTTCATAGTGATAGTCACGAGCTTCGTTCGCGCACTCTATAACCAAATCCTGAATATCTGCAGGAAGAGAATTCCACATCTCCAAGTTGCACAGCAAGGGAGCAGGACTATAGCCGTGATTGCTTAGAACAATGTACGGCGCAACCTCGTAGAAGTTCGCTGTATACATATTGGGAACTGTAGTAGAACTGACTGCATCTACTACACCGTTCTGCAAGGATGTAAAAATATCGCCCCAAGAAAGAACTACAGGCTGAGCGCCTAAGGCTGTGTAGACATCAGCCTGCAGGGTGCTGTCGATGGAGCGAACTCGCATGCCAGCAAAATCCGCCAGAGAGTTGACCTCTTTCACTGCACCAATTGCATAAATACCATTTTCCCAGTAGTTAATGCCCTTGAATCCTGCTTCCTCGAGAGCTGCCAGCTGTCCCAGTGCGGCTTCACCGCTCAGCCCTTTTCTTGCCTCTTCATTATCTTTGAACAGATAAGGAAGATCAAATACGGACATAGCATCTGTGAAGTTAGACAGAGAAGCGGAACTTTCAACGATGAAGTCAATAGAACCCATCTGCACACCTTCCAGTGTTTCCTTGGCAGAGCCTAAAGTACCGCCGGAGTAAACTGTCAGGGTGATAGCACCATCACTCCGTTCATTCAGAAGTTCAGCAAAACGCAGCAATCCTAAATCCCAGGAACTGCCTACAGCTAAGCCGCTGGAGACAGTCCACTCATACGTCTCAGCGGAAGCCGAATCAGCAAAGCCGCTGGCAGCAAGAGCAATTACCATAACCATCGCCAATGTGAAGGTGATCAATCTCTTTTTCATAATGTCCCCCTTATTATTTGTTATAATAGATTGCGAATTACTTGCGGCGGCCTCTTTCGTCGTGGTCTTTGTCGTACTGGACAAAGTTTCCACCATTGAAGCCGTTAAAGCCCAGAGGATTCCGGAATCCCAGTGGATTAATGCCCACAGGGTGATCCTTCAGCAGGTCGTTGATGAACTGGGTATAGCCTTCTACCACCTGTTCCACCAGTGCGTCGCCCTTCTCCTTGGTGGCCTTGGTGGGGTTGCCGATGACGCCGTAGTCCAGGTCATCCTTCTCCATGAGGGCAAACGTGCCGTCGAAATGATAGAACTGCCACTTGTGGGAAGTTTCACCGGGAGCCTTCTTCCACTTGCCGTCTACCAAAGGCGTTCCACCGCCATCCACAACCAGATCCATATGGACCAGATCTCCATACAGGGACAGGGCCATGGAGGTCTCCGCCTCGTCTGCATGCCACATGTAGTCTTCCAGCACATTCTTGTTGTCACCCAGGAAATCATACCAGGTGGAGGCCACTACGAAGTATCCCTCCATACCCAGTTTATGTACCGCTGTGCAGAAACTGCTGTCGGCACCGTGGGCAACCAGCAAAAGGAACTTATTGTAGCCTACATTGGAAGCTCCGGCGATGATGTCATGGATAAGAGCGATATTGGTCTCATAGTTCAGCGCAATCGTGGCTGGCATTCCCATATGCATGTAGGGATGGCCGCCGTACATAGGACAGGGAAGCACCGTGGCGCCGGAACGCTCGGCCACTTTCTCCGCCAGGCAGATGGCATTAAAGCTGTCCAGCCCGTTAGGGCAGTGAGGGCCGTGCTGTTCAATGGCGCCCAGGGGAAGAATCGCCACATCGTTGACCTCGTGAGCGTAGGCGATGTTCACAGGGGCCGTGTTCTCTTCAAAATGTACCGAGTCCCTCTTGTACAGTTTGAACTCCGTCTGTTTCTTAAACTCTGCCATTTTCTCGTTCCTTTCTACCTATGACTATAAATTTGTGTACAAATGATAAAATGAAAACTGTAAATACATGTTGATCAGTATAAGTACTGATCTGTCATTCCACACTGCAGGATATTCGACTTATGTCTGCATATCGTTTTTTGATGGATAAAGATTCAGGGGTAACAGAGATTCTTATCTGATGTACCTTACTTTCGTCACAAGAATTAAGGAAAGAACCGCCTTGGAATATTCAAGAAGCTGCTGAGTTTCATAACAGATCGATAAATTCTTAGCCGGTTCTCTCCCATTTATATCAAGTCGATCAAAGAAAGAGGCAAACTTTAGAAGTTTGTAGCCAATCAACCCTCCTTTGATCCACTTTTTTCTGCCACAATATTTTAAGTGCAGGACATCTGAGCACCCGCCTTGCGAGCCATTATTGACCCAATAGGCACTAAACATGCTTGCATTATTATTTCATCAAATTGGGAAGCCACATACAAATTTGAGGTACATATGTTACCAGCATCAGATTAACTAAACAACATGCCATATACTTGAAAAGATGCCCATTTACCAGATCACTAACTTTGGATCCCTTGCATAGCGTTGTCGCTACGTACAAGTTGATACCAAGAGG
>CAZGAM010000122.1:0-2558 GCA_964523685.1 uncultured Oscillospiraceae bacterium
ATGATGGTGATGATCAGAAGCATTACAAACAACACCACGGCTACTGCGGAGGCATATCCGGTTCGCTTATAATCAAAGGCCAGTTTATAGATGTAGAACACCATCATATAGGTTGCGTCTACCGGTCCGCCTTTGGTCATCACATTCACGTAGCCAAAGGTTTGGAAGCTTGTGATGATGCCTGTCACGGACAGGAAGAATGTGGTATTGGCCAGCAGAGGGATCGTCATCCGGAAAAACTTCTGCACGCCATTGGCCCCGTCCAGACTCGCACTCTCGTAAATTTCCGTGGGCAGGGCGGACATGGCCGCGCCATACATGAACACATTATACCCCAAACGCGCCCAGATGGCAACCAGCATGATAGCGGGCAGCGCCCAGTTGTAGCTTGCCAGCCATCGGGGTGGGTCGGACCAGCCCAGCGCACGCATTAAATTAGTGAAGGGTCCGTACGACGAGTACATGGCGATCCAGATGGTGGATGTGGCCACGATATTGCATATGTGGGGCATGTAGAGAGCGATGCGTACAACGCCCGCCACTTTCTCGTGGCAGAAATTTTCGATCAGGGCCGCTATGATCAGGGCGATCAGAAGCCCTATGGGAACTGTGACAATGGTGAAGACTATGGTGTTGACCAGAGATTTAATAAACCATGAGTCTGAGAACAGCTCGGCAAAGTTCTGCAGACCGATAAAGTTCCAGTTTCCGATCCCATTGGTGTAGACCCAGTCCGTCAGCGACACGTACAGCGACATGATGGAGGGAACCAGGTTCAGCAGCAAGATGCCGATCAGACTGGGGGCAAGGAACAGGAGGGCAATGCGGCCTTCCCGCCTCGCCGGCAGACCGCTGCGTTTTTTCACGGTACACCGCCTTTCTCAGCTCTTCCAAACGAGGCGCTGCCGCGGGAGACATTTCCTGGCGGCAGCGTCCCTCAAAAGTACAATAGGGGATTGATACTCAACCCTCCCCGTTCTTCGGGCTCATGGGATCCGGAACAGTGCGGCACCTTTCCGGGGGAGAGGATCTGCCGTCCGATCAGCGTTCAGGTGCGATTTTTTGCACACGGGGAGAGAGGCAGAGAACATTATTGCAGCAGAGCGTCCGCCCGTTCCTTCGCCGCGGCAAGGGCTTCTTCAGCGGTATCAGTCCGGCCAAGCAGGAAATTCTGTATCTCCTCCCAGGTGATATCCTTGATTTCGCTCTCATGCTCGTTAATTAAGGACGGTTCGGTTTCCGAGTACATATCGATGCTGAGCAGATGCTCCAGGGATTCCACATCCACGGTATCGCCCGCCTGCTCCTTCACAATGTCCAGGATCTCCTGGATGTCGTTGCCTGACCACAGAGGGTAACGGGCTGCCAGAATGATGGGGTTCATGCCGCCTTGTATGTACCAGCGGAGGAACTCGCAGGCGGCTTTCTTGTTTTCGCAGCCGCTGGCAATGCTGATATAGTCGCCGGAATAGGCAGACTGGGACTGGGTCTTGAAGTCCGCATACTCTTCACTGGGGACAGGGAAGGGGACCATGGCGGTGGTGAAATCGTGGGGATATTCTGCGGTGTCCATGCAGACACGCAGCTGGGAGAAGGTGCCGAACATGGCACATTTTCCAGTCAGGAACACAGTTTGGATGGTGGCGTCGTCCGCCAGCTCATCTTCCAGAGACATGGCCCAGCCCTGGTCGATGGTATCCTTGATCAGATTGAGGCCTTCCGCCAGCACCGGGCTGTCCAGGTTCGTCTCCTTCATACTGTCGTCTTTGAACCATGCGTTGTGGTCCAGAACCCGGTTGAGGTAGTTTATGGTGGCGCTGGACTCAAAGTTCATGCCCCAGCACATGCCGTAGACCTTGTCCTGCCCCTCGCCGTGGGTCAGCTTTTCGCAGGCCTGCTTGAATTCGTCATAGGTCCAGCCTTCATAGGGGATGGGAATGCCCGCTTCTTCAAAAGCAGTGGCGTTGATGGTCATCCAGCCGTTGTTGTCAAACTTGGTGGGAAGGCCATATACAGCTCCGCCGTCAAACACGCAGTCCGCCGCTGCTTTGGAGCCCAGTTCGGTGGTGATATCAAATCCGATGGAGTCCAGATAGTCACTGTAATCATACAGCATGCCGCCATTGGCCCGGTCCAGCAGCCTGCTGACACTGCCGTAGCCGATGAACACGTCGACCCCTTCGTTGCCCATCAGGTACGTCTCCAGCTGCAGGTTGCCATCGCTGTTATTTACATAACGGTTATACTCAGCCTGTACTCCTTTGTCGGCATATTCGGCATTGAAGTTGTCAATCATCTGTTGATAACCGTATTCCGGCTGAATGCCGCACCAGAAACGCAGAGTGACCGTCTCGCCATCGTCCGTGCCGAACCACTCGGGGTCATTGGCATAGTCCCTGGAACCGTCGGCAAGCGCTGGGACGCTGACGCCGGCAAGCATGACCAGAACCAGAATCATAGATAGAACACGCTTTTTCATGTTTTGCCTCCTGATTGTTCTTGTTTTTTGGCTCTTCGCGAGCCTTCTGCTGATGGAAAACTTGTTTTTTGATGCGGGG
>CAZGAM010000122.1:2568-7278 GCA_964523685.1 uncultured Oscillospiraceae bacterium
GCCGGAACTGGTTCCTCGCCAGGCTGATCGGGGGATTTCAGGACTTCCCTCTGAATTTCAAACGTTTTAAATACCTTAGTTCCTCGCTGGATGCTAGTACATCTTATACGCAGAGAGGGAAAATTGTCAATATCATTATTGCAGTTTTGTTAAAAATAACTGTTAAAATGAGATAAAATTGTGCAAAATGACGACTTTTAAAACGTTTCGATTATCGCTGGGTAGCTGTTGACGCATGCCGCCGCCTGTGCTATACTATCAATTGGTGAATATTGACAAAATCGGGCGGTGATATATGGCTACAATTAAAGATATAGCAAAAATCGCGCATGTGTCTGTCAGCACTGTATCGCTCGCTCTGAACGACAGTCCCCTGGTGAAGGCGGAAACACGCTATCGAATTGTCCAGATTGCCAAGGACCTGAACTACCGGCCCAACAAGGCGGCACGCTCTCTGGCGACTCGGGAGACAAAGACGATTGCCCTGTTTCGTACCTCGGGAGAGGAGTATCCTGTGGATGACACGGACGTGTTCTCCCACAATATGGATTCCCTTCTGCTGACGATGCTTCCCTACATTCAGAACCGGGTCTGGAAGGCTGGGTACAGCATTCTGGTGGATATATTTAACAAAATCCCGGCCTCTCCCTCTGAGCTTTTGCCGGAAAATTCACTTTTCGGAAGGACCATTATTGACGGGGCTGTCTTTTTTGGCGGCATGATCAGTGACTCCCAGGTGGAAACCATTCGTACCTCCGGCATCCCTTCTGTTCTGGTCTGCTCCCGAGATGAGAATATTGATTATGTGGATACGGATTCCCAGGAGGGAATCCGACTGGCGGTTGCCCATCTCCTTGCTGCCGGGCACCGGAAGATCGCGTTCATCAACGGCTCTTCCCGTTCGCAGGTTTCCGCCCGGAAGCTGAGCGGCTACCGGCAGGCGTTGCAGGAGCATGGTCTTGCCTATGATGAGCGGCTGGTGGAATATACCGACTTCAGCGGGGCGTCTACCCTCCAGGCGATGGAACGGCTGGAGGGGAAAAATCTGCATCCAACCGCCATTGTAGCCGGAACGGACTATATTGCCTGTGCTGTACTGGTGTATTTGAGAAAGAAGAATCTCTTCTGTCCGGAAGATATCTCGGTGGTAGGGTATGAAAATGCCCCCATCAGCGCTTACTGTTCGCCGGGGATTACCACGGTGAATATCCATAAGCCGCAGCTGGGGGATGAGGCAGCGCGTATTCTTCTGAGCCGAATAAAAAATCCGAATGCGCATCATGTCAGTTTGATTATTCCGCCTACCCTTGTGGAGCAAAACTCCGTAGCTTCCCTGTAAGCGTTTCGGTCTCAATCGGCGGGAGGCTTGTCTTCTGCCGGTGAGAATCCTGAGACGGATCGGAGGAAGCGCCCAGAGAGTGCTGGATCTCTGTTGGGAGCCGGGTATTATGTTTGCACAGGCGGCGGGTACCGGAAGGGAATCGGATGGTGCCTGGAGGAGCATTGCAACATGAGAAAGTTCTTTGAACTGGACAACCCTGTATCACAGTTTCTGGGCAGAATGGGTGACCTCATTGTGCTCAATGCGCTGTTTCTTGTCAGCTCTGTGCCTCTCGTCACCATCGGCGCCTCTCTTACGGCGATGATCAAGGTAATACAGGGGTATCAGGAAGGGTTGGAGCCGAAGCTGTTTCCCACTTTTTTCCGCGCTTTTCGTCAGAATTTTCTCCAGGCGACCGCTGCGTGGCTGCTGACTGCGGGGCTCACAGCTGGTTTCGCCTATTACTATCTCCTCATCGATGCCAATTTTACAGGCTGGTACGCGATGGCTCTGAAGACGATCGCCGTTCTATTGATGGCAGTCGTGGTGGGGACGGCGGGCTATCTGTTTCCCCTGATTGCCCGGTATACAAACAGTCTCCGGCGCACGATCCGCAATGCAGCCATTTTGGCGGCAGCGCAGCTGCCAAGAACGCTTTGCATGGCCCTACTGAACATTCTTCCGGCGGCGCTGTTTCTTTTTGTTCTGCCGCTTTTTCTGTACAGCATGATTGTCTGGCTGCTGATTGGATTTTCCTTGATTTGCTGGCTCGACGGTCTTCTTCTTCGGCCGGTGCTGAAGAAGCTGGAGAAGCCGGAAGGGAGCTGATCTTTGGTCAAGTTGCCGGGAGAAAGGCAGAGCGTAAACAGGATGGGAGCGGGGCCGCCGACACGGCAGGAGAGTACCCTGGCGGATCGGGCGTTTGGCAGGCCCTTTAGGAATAAGCTGGATTTCCCGATGCTTTCGCATCCGGGAAATGGCAAAATCAGAAGGCCGCACTGGCAGAATGTGCCGGACCAGGGAGAAAACAACCATTCGGCAGGCAGTCTGCCCGTGGGGAGAAAAAGTCCGGCAGGGAGGTTTTCCTTCCGCCGGGAGGCAGCGATAGAAACAAAGCCATGGCCATGGCGGGTGAGGTGAGCGTGTGAATAAAGGCAATTTTGGATCAGGAGTCATGTATGTGGTGTTGGTGCTGCTGACGATCGGGCTGGTTTTTCTGGTTTTCTTTAATTACCAGGCAAATAAGGAGCAGCAGGCGGAAATTGATGCGGCGATAGAGGCACAGTCTGTCACGCCCACGCCGGTACCAACATCCACGCCGGCGCCAACGGCAGAGCCTGAGAGAAACACCCAAAATGTGGTACTCTCCTTCGCAGGGGATATTGTAGGGCAGGCGGGACTGAGCTCGGAGGCTCAGAAGATAACAGATGAGGTGGCCTCGTTTGATTTCACCGAAGAAATTTCCGGCGTGAACGCGGCTCTGCAGGCGTCAGATCTGGCAGCGTGCACCCTGGTTGGCACCTTGTCCAATGGAGGAGGCTATGATTCCTATCTGATACCCAGGGAACTGGCCGACAGCCTGCAGGCCAGTGGTTTTGATCTGGTCAATGTGGCGACAGACCACGTATTGGATCAGGGGCTCCAGGGCCTGCAGAATACAGTGAACAGCCTGCAGGAAGCGGGTCTTGGCGTGTTAGGCGCTTACAGCTCGGACAGCTCCCGCCGGTTGGTTACGGCAGAGAAAAACGGCATGAAAATAGCCTTTCTCAGCTATACTTACAGTACGGCAGGTACCGGTGCACAGCCGATTTCCGTGGCAGACAACAGCTGGTGCATTGACCTGCTTACTACGGATTATATGACAGAGAAGCAGGAGATCGATTATACCAAAATTGAGTCGGACATTGCGGCTGTAAAAGAAGCGGGAGTGGATATCATTGTCTGTTTTGTCTACTGGTGGGATGGTACGCAGTACTATACAGAACCAAGAGACAATCAGAGAGAACTGGCAGATTATCTTTTCGAGAAAGGGGTGGACATTCTCATCGGAAGCGGCGTAAAGTCACCGCAGCCGATTGAAGTTACCACCGTAGAACGGGAGGACGGCAAAGCAAACTGTGTTGCCTGCTACAGTCTTTCCAATCTGATGAGCTGTTTTAATGACCAGTATACCAACATATCTGCGGTCGTAAATATTGAATTGAGCCGCGATACAGACAGTAATGAGGTTTGGATCAGCTCCGTCAGCGAGTATCCACTGTTTATGATCGACACGGAGGACTACTCCGATTATTCCAATCCCGGGTTCCGCTATCGTCTGGTGGATGCCAGAGCCGCCATGCAGCAGTATGAACAGGGCCAGGGAGGAGCGCTTTCAGACAGTGCCTATGCAGCGGTTGGCACGGGAATCACGGATCTGAGAACCATATTGGGTGAGCAGTATGATATAGGAAACGGAGGAGCCTCTCTGCAGTTCCCGTATTGAGCAAAAAGCACAGATTCCGGCGGCTGCCATCCTGCTTCTGGTGCTCGCGCCCTGTTGGTCTTCCAGGGCACAGCGTGTGCCGGAAGAAGCTGCGCTTTGTATAAGCGCGTTAGGGGGGACGGCGGGAAATGTATTTCATCGGATTCGTTGCTGTTGCCTGCCAAACATGCTGGCATTTGGACAATTTCAAAATTATCGACAAGCTCTCTGAAAAAGGCAGATCATCAGAGAAAGGAGATTGTTCCAATGGGAACTTGGGTAAACCCGGAAGGTGAACAGTTTCGCCTGGCTGTGAAGAATCCCCTGTTTGTGGATAAGTCCGGCCTGCTTTCCTATACGAATGGCAAAATAGGAGATCCACTGGGTAATTGTATTTGTGTGTCCCGGCCCCGCCGCTTTGGAAAGACCATGGCGGTTGATATGCTCACTGCATACTACAGTAAAAACGGAAACTCCCGAGATCTGTTCTCCTCTTTGGAGATTGCCGTAGACCCGTCCTTTGAGGAGCATTGCAACAAGCACAATGTGATTCGTCTTGATATGAATTCTATGTGCAATAAAGCTATGATGTCTAAGCCTCCCGTGGATCCGCTCGATTATATCAACAAGCGCATCATTAGAGAATTGACGAATCTGTATCCAGACTGTTCCCTCGTTGAATGCGATGACTTGCATGATGCTCTTCTCTGCATTTATCAGCAAAAAAAGGAAAAATTTATTTTTCTTCTGGACGAGTGGGATGTCATCTACCGGGAAGAGGAGTATGCGGGGATCCGGAAAATGTATACGCGATGGCTGGAAATTCTCTTCAAGGGGAGCGACACAGCAGCCTGCATAGATCTCGTATACCTGACGGGCATTTTTCCCATCCCGCAGCAGAAGACACAGTCTGCTATGAATAATT
>CAZGAM010000123.1:0-491 GCA_964523685.1 uncultured Oscillospiraceae bacterium
CGCGGGTCTGTGCCCCTGCAAGGGCACCATTACTTATACCCCGGACGAGGGGGCGGCTGTCGAACTGGCCGGCAAGACGCCCATGCAGATCCGCCAGTCGGGCGTCGCCATGGCATTCGTACCGGAAGACCGGCTGGGCATGGGACTGGTCGCCAGCATGACGGTGGTGGGAAACATGATGCTCAAAGACTACCGCTCCGGCAAAGGGCCGCTGGTGAAACGGCAACATCCCCATGATCTGGCGGAGCAGGTAGTGCGGGACCTGGAAGTCGTCACACCCAGTGTGGACACCCCCGTGCGGCAGCTGTCCGGCGGCAATGTTCAGAAGGTGCTGGTGGGACGGGAAATCGCCATGAATCCCACCGTGCTGATGAGTGCCTATGCCGTGCGCGGGCTGGATATCAATACGTCGTATACGATCTACCGGCTGCTGAATGAGCAGAAAAAAGCCGGGGTCGCAGTCATCTATGTAGGAGAAGATCTGGATGTGC
>CAZGAM010000123.1:501-7257 GCA_964523685.1 uncultured Oscillospiraceae bacterium
ACGGACGCGCTGCCAGCAAGGAACAGGTCGGGTACCTGATGACCAATCTCCAGCCGTGCGGGGAGGAGGCGCAGACATGACAAGTCACGAACCCTGGATCCATATCGCCAAACGCAGCTCTCTTGTCTGGTGGAAGGCCTGGCTGATCCGGCTGGCCGCTGCAGGCATGGCCCTTCTGGTATGCGCTCTTTTTATCTTCAGCCTCACCAGGCTGAATCCCTTGAGCGTGTACGCCGCCATGTGGGAAGGGGCTTTCGGCAGCTCCCGGCGGATGTGGATTACGCTCCGGGATACCTCCATTCTGCTGTGCATCGGCGTGGCGCTTGCCCCCGCCTTTCTCATGCGTTTCTGGAATATCGGCGCGGAGGGACAGGTCCTAATGGGCGGATGTGCCACAGCGGCTGTGATGATCTATCTAGGCCGGTCGCTGCCTACTCCTGCCCTGCTTCTCCTCTGCCTGGTTGTCAGCCTGGCTGCCGGCGCTCTTTGGGGGATCATTCCCGCCCTGTTCAAGGCAAACTGGAACACCAACGAAACTCTGTTTACCCTGATGATGAATTATATTTCCATTCAAATCACCTGTTTTCTGGTGGCGAAATGGGAGAGTCCCCCGGGATCCAACTCCGTGGGCATTATCAACCAGCAGACCCAGGCGGGATGGCTTCCGGCTCTATTCGGAAAGCAGTATCTTCTCAATGTGCTGATTGTCCTCGCCGTCACCGCCGCCATGTATTTTTACCTGCGGTATACCAAACACGGGTACGAGATCTCCGTGGTGGGCGAGAGCGAGAATACCGCCCGCTATGCCGGCATCTCGGTCAAGCGTGTCATTATCCGCACCATGGCTGTCTCCGGGTCTCTGTGCGGTCTGGCCGGTTTTCTCGCCGTTTCGGGCTCCAGCCATACCATCTCCTCCTCCACCGCCGGCGGACGCGGATTTACCGCCATCATTGTCGCCTGGATGGCCAAATTCAACCCCTTTGTCATGATACTCATTGCTCTGCTTCTGATAATTCTGGAAAAAGGCGCGATCCAGATTGCCTCCCAGTTTTCTCTCAACGACTACGCCTCCAATGTGGTGACGGGAATCATTCTCTTTTTCCTACTGGGAAGTGAGTTCTTTATCCAGTATACGGTACATTTCCGCTCCCGCAGGAGAAGAAAGGAGTCTCAACCTTCATGACGCAGTTATTTGCTCTTCTGAACAGCGCCATTATCTTCGGCACCGTGATTTTGTACGGCGCTGTGGGGGAAATTCTGACAGAAAAAGCCGGCAATTTGAATCTGGGCGTGCCGGGTATTATGTTTCTGGGCGGCATCGCAGGCCTGACCACCGCCTTCGTTTACGAACTGCTCGCCCCCAGTCCCATCGGCTGGGTAGGCGTGCTGCTGAGCTTTCTGGCCGCCCTCTTGGTCTCCGCTCTGGCGGGGCTTCTCTATGCTTTTCTGACTATCAGCCTGCGGGCTAATCAGAACGTCACGGGCCTGACACTGACCATTTTCGGCGCGGGCATTGCCAACCTGTTCGGCGGCAGCCTCAACGCCATGGCCGGCGGCGTGGGGCAGATCAGCGTGGCTGTCACCAGCCGCGCCTACCGGGCTTATATTCCTGCCCTGGTGAAGGGGGGCGGCATCTGGCAGTTTCTGTTCTCCTTTGGCTTTATGGTCTACCTCGCCATCGCCGTGGCCCTGGCTGTCAGCTGGTTCCTGAATCATTCCCGCGTGGGACTGAATTTGCGGGCGGTAGGGGAAGATCCCGCCACTGCCGATGCCGCGGGGATTAACGTGACGGCCTATAAATATCTGGCCGCCTGTGTGGGAGCCGGCATCTCGGGCCTGGGCGGGCTGTATTACGCCATGGACTATATCAAGGGCACCTGGTCCACCGACGGAACCATTGAGGCCCTGGGCTGGCTGGCGGTGGCTCTGGTCATTTTCGCCACCTGGCGCCCTGCCCGGGCCATTTGGTCGGCCTACCTGTTTGGCGTTCTCTACTGGGCCTACAATTACATTGCGGGTCTGAGCAGAGCCAGTATTGAACTATTCAAAATGCTTCCTTATCTGGTCACCATCGCCGTGCTGGTTGCAGTCAGCCTGCGCCGGTCGCGGGACGCACAGCCTCCCAAGAGCCTGGGTCTGAGTTATTTCCGGGAGGAGCGGTAAAGTGGGTTTTGAACATATTCTCTTCGACCTGGACGGCACCCTCACCGACCCCGGGGAGGGCATCACCGGGGGGATCCTGTACGCGCGGAAAAAATGGGGACTTGACCCGGGCCGGAAGGAAGATTATTATAAGTTTATCGGTCCTCCCATGCCCCAAAGCTTTGAGCAGTACTGGGGCATGAGCAGCAGCGAGGCCCAGGCATTTTTGGCATGTTACCGGGAATACTACACCACCATCGGTTTATTTGAAAATCAGCTCTACCCGGATATGGAGCCGTTTCTCTCCGATCTGAAAAAAGCCGGCTGCCAGCTCTATGTAGCCACCTCCAAACCGACTTTTATGTCCGTGCAGATCCTGGAAAAGTTCGACCTGGCGCCGTATTTTACCTGCATTTCCGGCAGCGACCCCCAACGAAAGGACTGCACCAAGGCGGAGGTGATTCAGTCGGTCCTGGACCGGTACGCCATACCGGAAGGGTCCGGTGTGATGATTGGCGACCGCTGTTTTGATGTTGAAGGGGCTCACCAGTGCTCTCTTCCCTGCGCGGCGGTCACCTACGGCTATGGGAGCCGAGATGAACTGCAGAACGCCGGAGCCGATTTCCTTGCGGACACGCTAGAGGATCTAAGACAGATTCTGCTGTCCTGAAAATTCAAGATTGGAAAATAGTTGAAAGGAGGCGGACTATGGACGCAGGCGACAGTACCGGCACAAAACGAGACCGAAGAGCGCGGGCCTTCATAGCCCGCTCCTGAAAGGGATAGGAATTTTGTGCCTTGCTCCTGCCGAAAAGGCACGCGAACATGCGTGCGCGGAACGTTATGCCAAAGGAGGAAGGACATATGGCTGAACATGCCTCTAGTCTGGAGAGCACCATTACAAAGCTCACAGAACAAAAAAAATACGCCGCTCTGCGGGACATCCTGGTCACCATGAATCCCGCCGATACGGCCGCTCTTTTTGATCATCTGGATCAGCACCTGCTGCCTCTGCTGTTCCGGCTTCTGCCGAAGGATGAGGCTGCTGATACGTTTGTGGAAATGGACCCGGAAAGTCAGCAGCTGCTGATTCAGGGCTTCTCTGACAGTGAATTGAAGGATGTCATAGACGAACTGTATGTAGACGATGCAGTGGACCTGGTGGAAGAGATGCCTGCCAACGTGGTCCGGCGGATCCTCCGTCAGGCGGATCCGGAGACCCGAAAGCTAATCAATAATATCCTGCAGTATCCGGAGGACAGCGCAGGCTCCCTCATGACCACCGAGTTTGTGGATCTCAAGCCGGATATGTCTGTCTCGGCTGCCGTCAAACGAATTAAACGCACAGGAACAGATAAGGAGACCATCAACATCTGTTATGTGATAGACAACAGCCGCAGGCTTCTGGGCACGGTTTCCATCCGAACCCTCATTCTTGCTGAGGAGGATACCATTGTCTCCGATATCATGACGGAAAATGTCATCTCGGTTGGCACCCTCGCCGATCAGGAAGACGTCACAGCTTTCTTTTCGAAGTATGACCTTACCGTGCTCCCTGTCGTGGATAATGAAAACCGGCTGGTGGGCATTATCACGGTAGACGACGCACTGGATGTCATGGAGACAGAAACGACGGAAGACATCGAAATTATGGGTGGCATCACACCTACCGATAAACCCTACCTCCGCACGTCTGTCTGGGAAACCTTCAAATCCAGATTTCCCTGGCTTTTTCTTTTGATGATCTCCGCCACCTTTACAGGGCAGATTATTACCAGATTTGAAAACGCGCTGGCCTCCGCCACCGTTCTCACGGCTTATATTCCCATGCTGATGGATACAGGGGGAAATTCAGGTTCTCAGGCCAGTGTCACGGTCATTCGCGGCATTTCCCTGAAGAACATCACTTTTTCCGACTTCTTCCGAGTCGTTTGGAAGGAAATTCGAGTAGCGGTCCTGTGCGGAACCGCACTGGCCATTGTCAATTTTGCAAAACTTCTGCTCGTCGATGGGCTGCTGTTCCATAATGAAAATATTACTTTCTCCGTAGCTGCCGTGATCTGCTTGACTATGATGTGCACGATTTTGTGTGCAAAAGTAGTCGGATGCACACTTCCCCTGCTGGCAGATAAGGTGGGTTTTGACCCGGCGGTCATGAGTTCTCCCTTCATCACGACCATTGTGGATGCCCTCTCTCTGCTGATATACTTCCGTTTTGCCGTTTTAATTTTACACGTATAAAACAGCCGTCCGCTAAAGTGATTTTCTTCCCTAAAAAGGGCAGCGTTATATGCCCAGGGGGCAGGGAAGATCACGGCGGGCGGCTGAAATTTATCTATTTGCGTGCGGTCATTGCCCGCTCTTTCTATTTTGGAGTGCGGTTATCCTGAAGACAGGAGCCGACCATTTAAACTGACTCTTATCGTACCGCTCCCGGTTCTGCCCATATGTGGCATGTGAAGTCTCAAGTAGAGCGCCTGCCCCTCGGCTGTATCATAGTGCACCGATCATAGAATCCCGCATCGTGTATCACATGACCAGATTTACAAGAAATCCACTTGCCAATGAGAATACCATTACAAACGTTAGATAAAACAGAAATCGCTTAATTCCAAGTACGATTTTCAGCGCGCCGAGGTTCGTGATTTTCGTAGCCGGTCCTGTGATCATAAAAGCTGCAGCGGAACCCAGGCTCATACCGTCTGAAAGCCACTGCATAAGTAGCGGAATCGTACCGCCGCCACAGGCATAAAGTGGTACGCCGATGGTCGCTGCCATCAACACTCCGAACCCCTGGCTGTCTTTTCCGAACAGTCCACGCACAAAATCAGTAGGAACATACCGCTGAAACAGCACCGAAAGCACAACGCCAAGCAGAAACCATCCTCCGGTAGCTTTGCAATTTCGACCGATGTTCTTCAGAAGGCGCAGGAACATATTCGGATCGGTATCCCGGTTCATAGGCTCGTCAAAACCGGAAAAGTTAAAGAATGATCGATCCTTATAAAACCATCTGACCAGCAGACCCGCGGCAAGCCCGCAGACAAAACAGATGACAATGCGGATCATGAGCGCCTGCGGCCCGAGCGCAGCACTGTAAATAATCAACTGCGGATTGAGGAGGATGGAACTCATCATGAACGCCGCAAGCCAATCATCTTTCATGCCGCTTTTGGAAAAGGAAGCAGCAAGAGGAACCGTCCCGTACAGGCACAGAGGAGAGGCAATACCAAGGATGCTCGCTGTGACAATCCCCAGAATTTCCGTCTTTTTCCCGCGAAGTGAGCGGAATGCTTCATGGATCCTGCCCTTGAAAAATACGGAAATGACCGAGCCAAGGACGATACCAAGCGCAAAATAAGGCAGAATCTGCCGAAGCTGCAGGTCAAAGTAGTACCAGAGATACACCGCCTCGCGCCGGATAACGTGCATCATCTTTTTCTACTCCTCCTACGCATATTTATCGGCTGCCAAGTTGATTTCCTCCTGCTCCCTCCCATAAAATCCTGGGGTCCGATCGGGGCTCCCTGTGGTTATTCTCCGTTATTCAGACATCGCTGAACTCTAGAATCTATAATTTCTCCTGTCCATATTAATATATTGGTCATTTTTTGACATATGCCTGACAAGAAAATACGAAATAACAAACAGGCATATGATAAAAGCCAGAAATATCCAGTCTGCTCCATGAGTCTGCATAGAGGCAATGTAATCATAAGCTCCGTGGACTAATGCTGGAATAAAAACACTGAGGATTCTGCATATCTTTGATTTTCGCTCATCCTGCAAATAGGCATAGGCTCTTGCACAGCCATAAAAAACACCCATTATGACGCCAAAACAGGTATGCCCTGGTATAGCCGTTACCGCGCGTACCAAGGCAGTAGAAAATCCATAATGCAGAACATAACTGATATTTTCCCAGAGAGCAAAGCCGAGAGAAGTAAGAACTGCATAGACTACGCCGTCATAAAGGCAGTTGAATTCATAGGAATTCCAGGACCGCCTCTTCATCATAAAATATTTGCTGCCTTCTTCCGCAAATCCTACGATCACAAAATACAGAATGACATTGTAGAGAACAGTCCCTGCCGTCACAAAACAGTCAAGCAGGAGACTTAATAATCTCTCGATAACCATCGCTATAAGAGAAGAAAGGATACCTCCGGTTACCATGCTGATCACCATCCTAGGGCTTTCTTTCTCAAGCTTATCCATCTTATAAACTTGCACCATAAGAAAAATAGCGGGAACAACAGCCGCGATGATCAAAAGCCAATTATAGGTAAGAATTGGCGTCATTAAAAAATAAAACATCGAATTTCAGCGAGTAGATAGCCTCGGCACTCCTTTCTATATTTAGGCTGGAAAAAATATTTTCTATTTTTTCTGGAAAATTTATTTATTATACTTATAGCTATAAATAAGCCCATCTATTTCAGAATATACTATATCTTAATTCTCTTCCCCTACAGATACATTCGCATAGTTTTCTTTTTCGGATAAGCTGTCAAGTAATTTGTCTTTCTCAAACTTTGTTGTGATGCTGTCATGATTCTATTTTTTGAGAGCAGGGGTTCGATACCGACAGGCGGAACCCCTGTCTTTTCTATC
>CAZGAM010000124.1:0-7183 GCA_964523685.1 uncultured Oscillospiraceae bacterium
GTCCATTCTGGTGGGATCCATGGCTCTGGGCTTTGTGCACATCTGCACCGGCATGGCAGTGAGCTTTATCCGCAAGATCAAGGCCGGGAAGATATTGGACGCTCTTTTTGAAGAGGTCACCTGGTGGGTGGTCTTTGCCGGACTTGCCTGCATGTTCCTGCTGCATACGAATCTGGTTCTCTATATAGGCATTGCCATGGTGGTGATCGGCCCGATCATAACCGGAAAGGGATTTGGAAAGATCACCGGGATTTTCGGGTCCATTTATAACCATGTAACAGGATTTTTCGGGGACATTCTCTCCTATTCCCGTCTTATGGCCCTGATGCTGGCGGGCAGCGTGATCGCCCAGGTATTCAATACCCTGGGTGCCATTCCCGGCAACGTGGTGCTCTTTATTGTCATCTCTATGGTTGGCAATCTGCTGAACTTTGCCCTGAACCTGCTGGGATGCTATGTGCACGACCTGCGTCTGCAGTGCTTGGAATTCTTCAATAAGTTCTATGAGGACGGCGGAAAACCTTTCCGTCCTTTAGATATGAAAACAAAATTTGTAGATATTGTCAAAGAGTAAGGAGGACATACTATGGAAGCTTTCGGAACTTACGGCGGTCTGGCCATTGCTCTGCTGGGGGCGGGTCTCGCAGCTGTGCTGAGTGGGATTGGTTCCGCCAAAGGTACCGGATGCGCCGGCGAAGCCGGTGCGGGACTGCTGTGCGAGGATCCCAGCAAGTTTGGTAAGGTGCTGATTTTGCAGGTGATTCCCGGCACCCAAGGCCTGTACGGCCTGGTGGTCTGGTTTTTTGCTGTGTTCCGCATGGGTCTTCTGTCCGGTTCCCTTCCTGAGCTGACAGTGATCGAGGGACTGCAGTATTTTGCTGCCTGCCTTCCTATGGCACTGGGCGGTCTGTTCTCCGCCATAGCGCAGGGCCGTGTAGCCGCCGGTTCCATCAACATTCTGGCCAAAAAGCCCGACGACTGGGCCAAGGGCATGGTTCTCTGCATCACTGTGGAGTTCTATGCGATTTTGTCCCTGCTGGCCTCCATGCTGATGATCATCAACATCAGCGGCTGATTTGAAGCGGGGATGGATATGAACGGCATCGACAAGATCACAGCCCGGATTGAGACGGACGCTGTGGCGGACGCTGCCCGGATCACGCAGGAGGGAAAGGCCCAGTGCGACGCCATTAAGGAAGAGGGCGAGAAAAAAGCCCAGGAGGGATACTGGGAGAAGGTGCGCCAGGGGGTTGCCTCTGCCGAGGATCGAGTGCAGCGGCTGGCAAAAACCGCCGATATGGAGTCGCGGAAAAGTGTGCTGAGCTTTAAGCAGGATCTTGTGGCGGAAGCCTTCGATCGGGCGGAGAAGAGACTGAACGCCCTGACGGGGGACAGCTATGTGGATCTGCTAACCAACTTGGCTGTGCGCGCCGCTGTCAGCGGAACAGAGGAGATCGAACTGTCCGCGAAAGACAGGAAAGAAGTTGGCAGAAAAGTGACGGACAAGGCCAACGCCGCGCTGAAAAGTGCGGGCAGGCAGGGGAAACTCACCCTTTCCGACCGGGAAGGGACGTTTTCCAAGGGGCTGATTCTCCGACAGGGAAGCGTATCCGTCAACTGCACCCTGGAGGCGCTGATGGCCCAGGCCAGGGAAGAGATGGCCTCGGAAGTAGCGGCTGAGCTGTTTGCCTGAGAGGCAGATCAATTGCCAGGAAGTGAGGAGGTACTGACTTGTCCAAAGTAAAAAGTACCGAATACCTGTTCCTGTCCACCTATATCCGGGCCAGGGAGAATGCCCTGCTGGGAGAAAAGCGACTGGAGCAGATGGTGGAAGCGGCGGATTTCGACGAGGCTGCCAGAGTGCTGGTGGAGTGCGGTTTTCCGGATCTCGCCGGGGCGGCGGACGCCCAGGTGGAGGAGGCCTTCACCAAGCGGCGGGAGGGATATCTGACGGAGCTGGACAACCTCTGCCCTGAGAAGCAGATCATTACCGCGGTCCGCCTGAAATACGATTATCACAACGCCAAGGTCTTGGTAAAAGGGGAGGCAGACGGGGACAGCCAGAGGCTGCTGAGCCCTTGCGGTCGGGTGCGTCCGGACCTGTTTTGGGAGGCGTATCGGCAGGATGCATGGCAGGATGTGCCGGAAGATCTGTCGGACGCCGTACAGGAGGCAAGATCCACCCTGGCCCGCACGGCCAACCCGCAGCTGGCGGATATGGGACTGGACAGGGCATATTTCGCCCAGATGCTGGCTCTCGCGGGCAGTCTGTCCACTACTTTCTACACCGGTTATGTGCGTCTGCAGATCGATGTGGCGAATCTGCGCAGCGCCGTGCGCTGTCTTCGGGGCCATATGGACGAGGGAATTTTGCGTTCGGCGGTGATTGAGGGCGGCAATGTGTCCACGGAGGCTGTGCTGCGCGCCTACAGCGACAGTATAGGGGAGATTTTTCACGACAGGGTTCTCTCCCGCTGCGCGGAGCTGGGGCAGCAGTCGGTGGACGGGGCACCTCTGGCCGGTTTTGAACGGGAGTGCGACAATGTGCTCACCGACTATCTGACCGGCGCCAAGCGGGTGAGCTTTGGTCCGGAGGTTGTGATTGCCTATCTGCTCAGCCTGGAGTCGGAGATTACGGCGGCCAGGATGCTTCTTCTGGGGAAGCGGGGCGGCGTGCCGGCGGAGACGCTGAGAGAAAGGTTGCGTGACAGCTATGTATAAGATCGCGGTCATCGGCGGTCCGGACACGGTGATGGGATTTAAGGCCTTGGGGCTGGACACGTTTCCCGTCCGGGAGGCGGAGGAAGCGCATAAGATTTTCCGCACCATCACACGGCCGGATCAGAAGGAAGAGTATGCCATTATCTATCTGGAGGAGAATCTGGCGGAGGCGTTGAAGACGGATATCGACCGCTTTAAGGAAAGCCCCCTGCCGGCGGTGATTCTCATTCCCGGCAAGGACGGTTCTCTGGGACTGGGGCAGTCTGCACTGCAGGCGGCTGTGGAGAGAGCTGTGGGCGTGAATATTCTTTGATCCCTCCGCCGGAGGGCTATCTTTACCGAAAGAAGGTATAAACCATGAGCGGAACGATTACGAAAGTTTCCGGCCCGCTGGTTGTGGCAAGCGGCCTGGCCGATGCCAACGTCTCCGATGTGGTGCGCGTGGGCAGCCAGCGGCTGATCGGCGAAATTCTCCAGATGAAGGGGGACAGTGCCTCCATTCAGGTCTATGAGGAGACGTCCGGCCTGGGTCCTGGAGCGCAGGTGGAGAGCACAGGCACACCGCTGAGTGTGGAACTGGGGCCGGGACTGCTGACGAATATATATGACGGAATCCAGCGCCCGCTGACGGAAATTCGGAATGTCACCGGGGACACCATCGCGCGAGGCGTGGAAGTGGCCTCTCTGAACCGGACGAAACAGTGGGATTTCAAGGCGGTCGCCAAGAAGGGACAGGTGGTGCAGGCCGGCGACGTACTGGGTACGGTGCAGGAGACAACGGCGATCCTGCACAAGATCATGGTCCCGGTGGGCGTCAACGGGGTGGTTCAGTCCATCTCCAACGGCAAATACACGGTGGAGGAGACGGTAGCTGTTGTCAAAGACGACAAGGGCGTGGAACACAGCGTGACGATGATGCAGAAGTGGGCGGTGCGTGTTGCCCGTCCCTATAAGCATAAATATATGCCCAGCCGGCCCATGAACAGCGGCCAGCGAGTCATTGATACCCTGTTTCCCATTGCCAAGGGCGGAACCGCGGCGGTGCCCGGTCCTTTTGGAAGCGGAAAAACCGTGGTGCAGCACCAGCTGGCCAAGTGGTCGGATGTGGACATTGTGGTCTACATCGGCTGCGGCGAGCGCGGTAACGAGATGACGGATGTGCTGATGGAGTTCCCGGAACTGAAGGATCCGCGCTCGGGCGAAAGTCTCATGCAGCGTACGGTGCTGATTGCCAATACCTCGGACATGCCTGTGGCGGCCCGGGAGGCCAGCATCTATACCGGCATTACCATTGCGGAGTACTTCCGGGATATGGGCTACGATGTGGCGGTGCTGGCGGATTCCACCTCCCGTTGGGCTGAGGCTCTTCGTGAGATGAGCGGACGGCTGGAGGAGATGCCCGGCGAAGAGGGGTATCCCGCCTACCTGGCCAGCCGCCTGGCCCAGTACTATGAACGGGCCGGCGTGGTGGAGTGCCTGGGTTCTGACAGCCGGCAGGGCTCCATTACCGCCATCGGAGCGGTTTCGCCTCCGGGCGGTGATACTTCGGAGCCGGTGAGCCAGTCCACCATGCGCATTGTCAAGGTGTTCTGGGGCCTGGACAGCTCTCTTGCCTATGCCCGCCATTTCCCCGCCATTAACTGGCTGACTTCCTACAGCTTATATGTGGACACGCTGAAAGACTGGTACGAGGAAAACTTCCCTGGATTTATGGCGTTGCGGGATAAGGCGCTGGCCATTCTCCAGGAGGAAGACAGCCTGAACGAGATCGTGAAGCTGGTTGGACGTGACTCACTGTCGGAGGAAGATCAGCTGACCCTGGAGACGGCAAAAATGCTCCGGGAGGACTTTTTGCAGCAGAATGCTTTCGTGGATGAGGATGCCTATTCTTCCTATGATAAACAGTTCAGGCTTCTCCATCTGATTATTCAATACGATAACTACTGCCGGGACGCCATGGCCAAGGGAGCGAATCTGGACAGCCTGATTGCCATTCCCGCCAGGGAACTGATTGGCCGGGCCAAAATGGTCGCTCCGGGGGAGTACGAAAAAGCGTACGACGCTATTGAAAAGGATATGAGAGAGCAGATCCAGAAACTGACAGCAGGAGGCGAGGAACAGTGATTCGTGAATATCAGACAATCAGCGAGATTGCAAGCCCTCTGATGATGGTCAAAAACGTAGAGGGTGTCACCTACGATGAGCTGGCGGAAATTGAGCTTCCCAATGGAGAAAAGCGCCGCTGCAAAGTGCTGGAAGTAGACCAGGATGTAGCGGTGGTACAGCTGTTTGAGAGTGCCCAGGGAATCAACCTGGCGGGCTCTAAGGTCAGGTTTCTTGGCCATCCCCTGCAGCTGGGTGTGAGTGAGGATATGCTGGGCCGTGTCTTTAACGGGATGGGTGAGCCGATAGACGGTGGACCTGCCATCCTTCCGGAAAAGTATGAGGACATCAACGGTCTGCCCATGAATCCTTCTGCCCGTGCCTACCCGGCGGAGTTTATCCAGACAGGGGTTTCCACAATTGATGGGCTCAATACGCTGGTTCGCGGCCAGAAGCTGCCAATTTTCTCCTGTTCCGGTCTGCCCCATTCGGCGCTGGCAGCGCAGATTGCCCGCCAGGCAAAGGTGCTGGGCACAGATGAGAGCTTCGCAGTGGTTTTCGCGGCTATAGGAATTACCTTCGAGGAGTCGGAGTATTTCATTAATGACTTCCGCCGGACTGGTGCCATTGACCGGACCGTGGTTTTCTCCAATCTAGCCAACGACCCGGCTGTGGAGCGTATATCCACACCCCGTATGGCATTGACAGCTGCGGAGTATCTGGCTTTTGAAAAGGATATGCATGTGTTGGTGATTTTGACCGATATCACCAACTACGCGGAGGCCCTGCGGGAAGTTTCCGCAGCAAAGAAGGAAGTGCCCGGCCGGCGCGGCTACCCGGGATATATGTACACGGACTTGGCTACCCTCTATGAAAGAGCGGGGCGGCGGCTGGGAAAGAAGGGTTCCATCACCATGATTCCCATTCTTACCATGCCGGAAGATGATAAAACCCATCCCATTCCGGACCTCACTGGCTATATTACCGAGGGGCAGATTATCCTCAGCCGGGAACTGCACCGCAAGGGAATTGTGCCGCCGGTAGATGTACTGCCCAGCCTGTCCCGTTTGAAAGACAAAGGCGTGGGAGAAGGCAGGACCAGAGAAGACCATGCGGGAACCATGAACCAGCTGTTCTCCGCCTATGCCGCCGGCAAGGAGGCGAAGGAGCTTATGACGATTCTGGGTGAGGCAGCCCTGTCGGAGACGGATAAAAAGTTTGCCAAGTTCGCCGATGAGTTTGAACAGCGTTACGTCAATCAGGGGAACCAGACGAACCGCTCTATTGAAGAGACGCTGGATTTGGGCTGGGAGCTGCTGAGTCTTTTGCCGAGAAGTGAGCTGAAACGTCTGAAAGTGGAGCAGATCGAAAAATATATGCCGAAGAAGGCAGAGGAATAAACGTCACACTGTGAGGGAATGCTATGCCAAAAAGTGCTGTGACACCGACCCGTATGGTGCTGAACCAGCTGAAGGGCCGGCTCCGTACCGCCAGCCGCGGGCACAAACTGTTGAAGGATAAGCGCGATGAAGAAATGCGCCAGTTTATGGACATTGTGCGGCGAAACAAAGTTCTGCGGGAAAAGGTAGATGAGGGGCTATCCAAAGCCTTCTCTGCTATGAGTATGGCGAGCGCGGTTATGAGTTCTGACATGCTGGAGCAGAGCCTGCTGTATGCCCGCCAGCAGTTAGAGCTGGATGTGTCCCATAAGAATATTATGAGTGTGAATGTTCCTGTCTTTCATTTTAACAGCTCCTCCCCGGATGAAAGCGGGCAGCTTCCCTATGGGTTTGCCCAGACGAGCGGCGAGCTGGACGATGCTCTGGGGCAGATGTATGAGGTTTTTCATGATATGCTGGAGCTGGCTGAAGTGGAAAAAACCATGCAGCTGCTGGCGGAGGACATCGAAAAGACAAGACGGCGGGTTAATGCCCTGGAATATGTGATGATTCCTGAACTGCAGGAGAATATCCGCTATATAACCATGAAACTGGCTGAAAATGAATCCGCCACGAAAGTTCGTCTTATGAAGGTAAAGGAAATGGTTCTTCAGCAGGCGCATCATTACGAGCGATAAGAAAAATGCCCCGGTGAGCAGCCGGGACATTTTTTAATCGGGTGCACAAAGTGTTGACATAAGAAATTATAAAGTCACTGGATGTATCCTGTAGCGTGTCCGATTCAAGCGGTATGTTGTTGCAAAACGACTCTTTGTATCGTTATAGAGCCAACAAAATATTGGAGCAAAGATCAAATATCATCGTACATTTCTTCCGATAGGCAGAATCAAATTCGGCTCAATTTCCAAGCACCACTTTACATGTCTTCTTATAAAAGGCAATGGCGTATTTCAGAACTT
>CAZGAM010000125.1:0-7099 GCA_964523685.1 uncultured Oscillospiraceae bacterium
TCTATGAGAATTGGGTGGTCTGCTCTGGGCCTTCTCGGCGTCATCTGCAGGTCATAGCGCTCATCGCCGCTGTCCCGGCTGCTGTTTATCACAAACGTTTTCGCAGAAAGGCCATGAGAGCCTAAGTAATTAGCGACCCAATAAGCATAAAGGACACAACGAATTGGAATCTAGTGAGCATATGCAATGTTTTGCTACACCGTAGGAAATTGGTTGTGGTAGGTCATCCTAAGAAGACGGCGAAATCGCAGAAGAAAAGCGGATTTCACGGCAGGTGCCGGGATTACAGGAAATTTGTCCATGCCGCGGGAAGTTACGATTTTACGTACAGGCTACACTACACCGCCCGGACCACGCATTATATCCAGAATTTTCTCTAGAAGATTTACCGTCAGCGCAGCTTCAAATGTTCCGGAAAAGAGGCAGCTTTGCCCTCCTTTTTAAGAGGAAGAACAAGGGGGATTTTGCCTAAATATGAAAAAAAGCCCTGTCAATTGACAAGGCATTTGCCTAAGACCATGTTGGATGGCAGCATTTCTTTCTATGCCATCACCTTAAGCGGCTATCCCATGATTGGCGAATAACCAGAAAAGCTTGAGGATGCGTATTGGCTTAGACGGGGAACATAGAACGGACATTCCCAAAGAATAGGAAGAGGCAGATAAGGATCTAAAGAGAGAAGCGTATTCCTGCCGATCAGCTCAAAATATAGGAGCAATCGGGGAGAAAGGCTTTCGCGCTTAGCCGGGGCAGTATTTCACCAAGCAGAAAAGTGATGCCCCCTTTTCTTTTGGCTTTCCCAGAAACGGGTGCGCGAAGACGGCTGAAGGGCTCTTATGGCAAGGCGTTCTGGGACTTATCTGGGGCTTATGCAGAAGCACGAGCTGTGATTCTAAACGTGCTATAGCAGGCAGATGAGCTTGGAAGGCTCTGAAAGTATGTCAATCTGCGGCATATCATGTCTCGAAAACCGAAATCATGCCGCATAAAACCCAGGATTATCCAGTTAGACCATCGTTGCGCCCGATCAGAACGTAGATATCTACCTGTTCAGGCAGGCTTTCTCCTTCTAGGGCTTCAATCGTCCCATTGGGAACTCCCATCGTAAATTGTGCGTTCGGGAATACAGACCGCAGGGCTTCGCCGTTTGCACCGTTTTGCACATAAATTACAGTGTTATCTGGCGATCCCATGGTATTCAATCCGGCAGAAGCAACATTCATAAAACCGGCCTGTTCCAACTGACCAGCCCAATACCTTGTAAGGCCTTCCTCGCCTAACCCATTGAGTACAACAATATTCTGCAGAAGGTCATCGGTTGTGGTACTCTG
This sequence comes from uncultured Oscillospiraceae bacterium, assembly GCA_964523685.1. GTDB lineage: Bacteria > Bacillota > Clostridia > Oscillospirales > Oscillospiraceae > CAJOIG01. Next base: position 1,332 of record CAZGAM010000125.1, read on the forward strand.
TGCTGCATATGGATCTGGAGTCACGGACACTTCCCCGACGTTTGCTGCAGGAGATGCCTGCATATCAGGCACATTCGCATCGGCTTGCTGCACAGGTGGATCCATGCCAGGAGTGGGGGTAGTATCCATTTCCTGTTCGGTAAATAAAGATTCTACCATCTCATTGGATGCCGCTATTTCCACCTGCCTTTCAAAAAGCATCTTCCTTCTCTGATTGTTGAAGACGAGCAGAAGAATGCATGCCAGCAGGATCAAAACGGCACCCGTATATGTAACCTTATGAAATAAGTTATTTCCTTTTTTCGAATTAGATTGTTTCGACATATTTCATGTCCTTCATGCATTTTGTGCTGTTTAGATTTCTTTTCACGGCAGACGGGCTTATTTCTTCTCTTTTTCAAATCTGCCTGTTCGCGCATGCGCAACGTGTCAAACGGAGAAGCCTCCCACAGGCGAATGATTCAAAAAAACAGGCGGAAAAGAACAGAACGTCCTTCCCGCCTGTCCCCATCAACGGGATAATTAGGCGGTTTTCTCGAGAACCGTAAATGGGCCAAAGCCCGGGAAAGCCACGGTGACTTCACCAGTCTCCGCGTCAAATGTCTCCTCATCTACTTCGATGAAGGCTACATCAGCGCTCTTCGGATCCAGCTGCATAAACAGCAGATCCTCGGCGACGGCATCAATCAGGGCTTCCATGGTGAGAGTCACTTCGACTTCAAAGTCTTCAGGAAGATCCTCACCATACTGATCGCCATTTGCATCAAGCAGATCCAAGCTGGCAAAGTTCACAAGGGGATCATAATCCAAAGGATTAATCTCTACGCCTCCTTCTGTCAACACCGGTTCATCCAGGTTGAACTCCAGAAGCTCAAGCATCTCACCCATGGTGATCGACTCGTCAGGATCATTCAGCTTTGAAATCGCCTCAGCGACTTTTGCATTCGGGATCTTAGCCAGATAGGCGTCATCGATCTCTTCACCAATCTGCACGCTGGTTCCTGCCGGCAGCTTTGCAGCTGTAGCAGGGGACACCTTCGCATCAGAAATACCTGCGGAAGTCATGCTGGGGTTTGCGAATGCAGCGGTTCCCAGTGCCAAGGTCATAGCGACGGCACACAGAATAGCAACAAACTTTTTCATGTTTATCCTCCTTTCACACAAATTTTCGGTCCAAAGCGGACCTGTATGTTCAAACTTTTTTCAAAGTTCAAACCAGAATTAATATTCCTCATAGAAGAGTTCAATGATCTTATCTTGCAGAGCGGCCTCATCAATATAGAACTCATCATGAAGATCTCCGAGACGGTCCTCTCCTTCCGGAAAATAGAAATTGCTGCCCTCAAAAGATACTGTATCTACAAGGTTTACCAGGTCGATATATTTGTTTTTTGTGATACTGGTCTGCACATAATCAACCATCCTCTGGGCGTTATTCCAGGTGGCTTCCGGTTCCTGCCGCAGCTTATCCAGCATCTGGTTCACAAAAGCAGTGATAAATTCCTGCTGCCGTTCCAGTCTTCCTTCATTGCTGAAGTCCACTCCAATATCCCTGGTGCGAAGATACGTCTCAATGTTGGTTTCGTCCAGCTTCACCTGCGCTCCTTTCTGGAACACAGGATCCACTTCTTCCAGATCATCGTTTGGCACGGTTACGGTAATTCCACCGGCCAGGTCATTAATATAAGGAAGAGATGAACGGTTCGTCACCACATATTCGGTGATGGGTAATCCTCCAATCAGGTTGGAAACCGCCTCTCGCAGATTTTCACAGCTGGTTTTTCCTCCGTCTCCGTAGGTAAATGCAAGACAAAGGTGGCTGGTATAGGTACCGCGGTCACGACCTGTAGCGGAATACCTGCGGATATCTGTCATGGTATCACGGTTCAGTCCCATGATGGTAAGCTTTTCATGCTGTTTGTCAATGATCGCCAGATAAATACTGTCGGCTTGCGGCGCATCCGTAAATCCGGTTTGTTCCATAATCCCGTCCGAATCAATGCCGGCATAGAGAACCGTTGTAATCAAAGAATTGTACTGGTAGTTCTTCCCCTTGTACGTGATATTACGGTAGCCGCTGCCCATGTTGATCGAATTCCCAGCCGTCACGTGGCGGCTGTTTTGTTTTTGAATCGTGGAATAGGCCCATACTGAAAGTCCAGACACAATCACGACAGCTATTATCGCAACTGCCACAATCGTCTTACGGTTTTCTTTGAACCACCGGCGTATCTTGTGAAACTTATGGTGTTTGTGATGCCTGTGATGACCGTGGTGATCATGGTGGCTGTGGTGTCTTTCTTCGTTCTCCGTGTCCATAGACGCCCTGTCCTTTCTTTCCACGCTCTCCGTCGGCTCCATCCCTGTTTTTGTCAGAGCATGCGTATTCTATTCGGTCTTTCCGGTTCAATTCGAGGAGATGATTTTTAGACTGTGGAGATTGCGTGCGTTTCGAAGTGCACTCCCCATTTTGTGGAGGAAGAAAGCATAACACATCTGCCGGCAGCTGCAAGGTTCAGAAGAATCCCCGTCGGCAGCGGAAAGAGGCTACCGGCCACAAGTACCCCATGCGGATGATTTTCTCTAAGCCAGAGCCATTCAAAAGAAGGAAAAAGGGAAGCCCTCTGGGAAGTTTTCACGACGAAGCGAAAGACTGCAGACCAGATTACTCGCCGCCTCTTTGGTGTCTGCCTTCCGCTGAATCCAGGTAGTTTGCGGAAGCTTCCTTTTTATTATAAGCTGGGTCCCTCTTGTTATTTTTAGCAGTGTTGGCTTTATCAGAGCTGGCAGAAGAAGTAGCAGAATTGGAAGAGGCTCTCTTTTTCTTCTTTTTTGATTCAGAAGAGGATTTCTCTCCGTATCCGTACCCATAGCCGTACCCATAGCCATATCCGTATCCGTACCCATATCTGTGGCCATAGCCATACCCATATCCGTAGCCGCTCTTTCGAGTGCCGACCTTGTTGAGCACAACACCCAGGATTTTTACTCCCGCGTACTCCAGCTGCCGTTTGGCTCGAATCGCCTGATCCCGTTCCGTGGTGCCGCTTTCCACGATCATGATCGTTCCGTCACAAAGCTTGGAAATGAGAGCTCCGTCGATGACAGGATTGATTGGCGGCGTATCTACGATGATATAGTCGTAATTCTTCCTAAGGTACTCAATCAGTTTGGCAAACATGGGGCTGGATACCAGCTCACTGGGGTTTGGCGCTACAGCCCCTGTAAAAATCATATCCAGAAAGGGATCATCCGTTCTATAGATAATGCTGGATAAAGGCACCGTTCCGCAGAGAAACTCGCTGACGCCTACGGTCTTCTGCTTGATATCATAACGGCTCATGGTGGTCGAATTTCGAATATCGCAGTCAAGGAAAACGGTTTTCTTGTCAATCGACGCGAGACTCTTCGCCAGCCGGAACGAAATGGAGGACTTTCCTTCATGCGCCACGGCACTGGTTACGGAGATTGTCTTCAGATCATATCCGCTCAGCTGGATATTTCCTCGGAGCATATTGATGGCTTCTCGCACTTGAAAGGGAAAGTCATCAATCTTGGGGGTGACTCTGCGTACGCCCATTTCCCTCTGCTGCCACATTTGATCCTGTTCCATAGAAATCTGCTCTCCCTCTTATTCCTGCGTCTCACGATAGTACGGAACAGCTGCCAGAATGGGCAGATGCAGGTACTTTTCAACATCTTCCTCTGACTTCATGGTCGTATTCATCATCATGCGGACAATCAGAACAGCGCACACCAAAACGGCACCGATCAGGGCACCTATCAGCATATACAGGTACAGGCTGGGGGTTACATCCGTCACCGCCTTTGCCTCCGAGTAGTCAATGACGGTGGGTTCACTGCTGCCGATGATCTTATAGATCTGCCGAATGCTGATATTCAACAGGGCATTTGCAATGTTGCGACTTAATTCCAAATCGTCACAAGTCACCCGAATTTCTATGATATGGGTAGAATCTGGATTGTTTACGTCGATCAGATCCCGCAGCTCATCATAGTCCAAATCCAGAAGCAGTTCCTTAATTACCTGCTTGAGGACAGTGCGGCTCTTGATGATCTGTGCATAGTCATCTGTCAGTGCCGCACTCAACTGGATGTCTGAGAAGGTAATCATTGAATCCGTATTGGTGATATACAGTTCCGCCTCCGCCTCGTAGGATGGATGCAGCAGAAACGTGTGAAATGTGCCTAACAGTACCGCTCCTACAAGCATGGCGAGAAAAATGGATTTCCAGTTGTTGAGCAGGAGAAATAAAATCTCTTTCAGATCAATTTCAACCTCATCATCCTGCGCATAGGTAAGTGCTTCCTGTTCGCGTATGTTTTCCATAAATACTCCCGTCAACCGTTGTCTATAATCTTCAAAAAGTTGGAACGAATCATGTGGTCAGCTAATTCTTCCTCCACATGATCTCTCAGCCATTCCATGAGGTTGTCCACCTGCAGTGGGCGAAGATGCATACCGTGACAGTCGCTTGCCAGAAAATCGACCGCTCCCTGCCTTACCATATTCTTCCAAGGCATCCGGTGCAGCAGACTGTCCTTGCGAAGCAGTGTGCTGATGTTCATCTGAAGGAAAACGCCCCTGTTCTTCACTGCCATCAGGTTCTCCTGAGAACTTAAGCACTCATACCGTTCAAAGTGCGCCAGAATGGGGATATAACCGCCGCTTTGCAGCTGCCGAATTCCGAACTTCATCTGGCTGTATGGGCAGTTCGGTTCAAATTCTACGAGAACAAACCGGGAATTAGCCAGAGATAGAACGTTTCCCTTGTCAAGTTCTTCCACAAGTCCTGTATAATAGTAGCACTCCTGTCCGGGGTACAAGGCGATGTCAATACCGCGCTCGCTGCATTCCCGGCGAAGAATTTCCAGCTGTTCCTGCGCAGTAGCTGCATATACCATGTACCGTCCGGGATGAAAATGGGGAGTGACAATAATCTTTTTGACGCCCTGCGTTTGAGCCAGCTCCAGCACCTGCAGGGATTCCTCCAGTGTCTCTGGACCGTCATCCACACCTGGAAGGAGATGGCAATGCATATCAAAGAACTCTTCCATACTCCCCCTACCTGTCTTTCCTGGTTATCCGACCGCAGCGTTTTATTATAACTTATTTTTTCGAAACTGTAAACCCATTTTAAAAAACTACGATAAGAAAATCAAGTGAAGTTGGACATTTTTCCGGCAGAACACTATTGAATGTGTGCCAAGAAGAAAAGTAGACCTCTCCCCCACAAAATATGGGATTAGGAAAGGCAAACACGTCTGCTTCAGAGAGAGAATTCATGCAAAACTGGTTTACATAGCTTGGAAAACCTCTGTTCCGAACCGGGTCAGTGCATCTGTCAATTGTATTGGAGGGCGGCGGGAAGCCCCAGTTTGTTTGTGGCGGCTGGTTGGCTATATGGCAGATTCTTGTCATAAGCAGGCGGGCAAACCAGATTGCTAACCCGGACGCATGGGAATTTGCGTTGCCCCTGCGGTTGAGCTCTCTTCAGGTATCCTTTCAGGCCTGCCATGCCGGGGAAACGCCTTATGCAGGCTCTATTCAGCCATACAGCGCAGAGAAACATTTTGCTTTCTGCTGGATAGCTTGGCCTCCGCCGCAAACAGAGAGCCCCAAAAAGGGCTTGGAGGTTGTTGCCGGCATCCGTTTTTGCGGCAGCTTCTATGGGCTCGGATAGGCTCAGGGTGTAACGAGAAACTGCCTCAGTCGACAGAACAGAGCGGCTATTTCCGGCATATCC
>CAZGAM010000126.1:0-2320 GCA_964523685.1 uncultured Oscillospiraceae bacterium
GACCGTCTGTGGTGTTTTTTGGAAGGAGTGGTGTGATTTGAGGAAAGCAACACTTAAAGCAATATTATGTGCTGGCGCAGCAGCGGCGGTAGCCGCAGGCGGCATTAGTCTTGCTTTCAATTTTGAAAAGAGGCACACCGCCGTTCCAACTTCCGAACCCGCTCCAACCGTGGAGAGCGGTATGCCGGCTAATGCACCATCCACAAGTCCCGCGGTTATCTCAGCTGTTCATCCGGAAAAAGTTATATTTAATGGACAAGAGTACAAATGGCGGGAGGAACTTTCTACGCTCTTGATGATGGGAATAGACGATGAGAAAGTCGATGAAGAGTGGGTCGATTATGTGGACAGTCAGGCGGACGTGCTGATCATGGCTGTTTTTAATAATGAGGATAACACTTGCAGCCTATTACAGATAGACCGCAATACAATGGTAAATGTACCGGTTTTAGATGAAAATAATCAGTATCTAGGTGATGCGTGGGAGCAAATTTGTCTTGCCCATGATTATGGCAGTACGCCGGAGATCCGCTGCCAGAATACGGAAGACACGGTTTCCACACTGCTCTATGATCTGCCGATCAATAATTATATCTCCCTCGCCATGGGCGGTATTGTAGCCATGAACGATGTGGTCGGCGGTGTTACAGTCCCGATTGAAGATGATTTTACCGGGGTAGATGATACGCTGATCAAGGGCGAAACAGTGACGTTGCACGGAGAGCATGCGGAAAAGTATCTGCGGGCGAGAATGTACATGCAGGAGGATGCGACTAACGAAACCCGTATGCGTCGGCACCGCACCTATGTGAATAATTTAATTGAGCAAACAAAGACAAAGCTGAATGAAGATGCCGGCTTTGCCATGGAGGCATATGCAGCACTGGATGAATATCTGGTGACCGACTGCGATATGGATGAGCTGATGACATATGTCACGGGGCTGTCCAATTATACTCTGGGTGATTGGGTAACCATGGAAGGTGTAACAGAGGTTCATGAGCATGAAGAGTTTTATCCGGATCAGGAGGCGCTGATGCAGCTGGTGGTGGATATGTTCTATGAACCCTATACGGAAAATTGATTCTACTGCCTGATAAAAGAATATCAGGTTTTATATAGAAGACAAGGGGTGTGATAAAAGTCACGCCCCTTTTTATGTTGCCTTCATAAAGAGCCTTTCCTAACGCAGCTGGATATTGCCACCAGAAGGCGCTGATTGTCAGGTAGAGAGAAGTAGACATAAAATATGGGTGGGAACTCCGGGCTACCGACCAAATAATCGCGTCATCTTTTGTATCTTCTGGGCAAGAGAGGGACTGGCCTCGCCGGGAAGCATTCGCCACTGCCAGTTGCCTGTATTGGTTCCAGGCGTGTTCATCCTGGCAGCTTTTCCCAGACCAAGGTAATCCTGCATCTGCGCTACGAACAGGCTGGCGACCGAGCTCATGCCTCCCCGCAGGATCCCCCAGTCATAGCCCTCCTCCTCGTGAAGACCAAGGTACGCTTTGGCAACAGCAATATCCTCCGGATCTGCTTCGGCAAGCCAGCCCCTGAGGGAGTTGTTGTCGTGGGTCCCCGTATAGCAGATGCAGTTTTCCTTGTACCGATGGGGGAGGTAATCGCTGGGTTCCCGATGATCAAAGGCGAACTGCAGGACTTTCATACCTGGAAAACCGGAAAAAGACAAAAGAGACTGCACTTCCGGCGTGATAAAGCCCAAGTCCTCCGCGATGATGGTCCGGTCGGAGAACTTGTTTTTCAACATCTGGATAAAGGGAACACCGGGACCCGGCTCCCAGCGGCCTATGGCGGCAGTAGGGGAACCATAGGGTACAGTCCAGTAGCTTTCCAGACCGCGGAAGTGGTCCAGGCGCGCCACATCAAAGCGTTCAAAGGTAGTGCGCATCCTTGCCTCCCACCAGGAGAAGCCATCTGAGGCCATTTTCTCCCAGTTATAGAGGGGATTGCCCCAGAGCTGTCCGTCTGCGGTAAACGCGTCAGGAGGGACTCCGGCTACCGAGGTGGGAACGTTGTCCTGATCCAACAGGTAGTTCTGGGGCTGCGACCACACATCGGAAGAATCTATGGCTATATAGATAGGCAAATCTCCAATAAGTTGGATATTCTTCTTTGATGCGTAATTCTTTAAGGCGTCCCACTGCTTCTGAAACAGATACTGCAGGTAGATAAAAAACTGCACCTCGGATGCCAGTTTCTTCTGCCAGAACTGAACACTGTCCCCCTGACGAAGACGAATCTCTCTGTCCGGCCATGTCGTCCAGGAAGCCATATGAAATTGCTGCTTGAGGGACATAAA
>CAZGAM010000126.1:2330-7008 GCA_964523685.1 uncultured Oscillospiraceae bacterium
TCCACCTCTGAACAATCCCGGTCCCATCCCCGTTCGTATGCTTTTTTCAGGATCTGAAACCGATTGGTATAAATAGCTCCATAATCCACTTTCCGGGGATCACTGCCCCAAGAGAGGGAGGCAACTTCCTGCTTGGCGAGCAGGCCATCCTCGATAAGCATGTCCGGATCAATATAATATGGGTTTCCGGCAAAGGCGGAAAAGGATTGATAAGGCGAGTCTCCATAGGTGAGGGGACCGACAGGGAGCATCTGCCAATATTTTTGACCGGACGCGGAGAGAAAATCCACAAAATCATACGCCGCCTTTCCCAGCGTACCGATGCCATAGGGGGAAGGAAGAGAAGAGACAGCAAGAAGAATTCCTGCAGAACGGGTTAGAGCCATATCCATCGCCTATCCTTTCACTGCGCCTCATAGGACGCTTAGAGAATGTAATTTCAGGGTATTGATTCGCAAATAGTATGGAGCTGTCCTGCGCATATTATTTGGCACAAGAAGAGGCAACGCAGAATATAGAAGAAGACCTGCACCGATTTTGCAGATTCCTCTGACATAATTCCATCTAGAGATCGGCAGGGGCAAACGTTCATCCTGCTCTCTGTAATTGCATGGCAGCATCCCGCCACTGTCTGCCTATCCACGTACGAACTCCCCAAAAATGCCGGGTTCCTGCTCACCAGTGGAATTGTCTTGCCGCCTTGTGGGGGGATATGCTGCAGGCTCGCTTTTCCGTGGCTTCGCTGCAAAACAATCTATCGATATTTTGCAAGAGGGCATGTAAGACCCAAGGAACACTCCTCATGAGTTCTGCTGGAAACCATATGCCACATACAACAAGGTTAAAGCACCGCACGAGCAAGAAAAGAGGAGCAACAGGCTGGAAGGACGGGCAATTTGCAGTCTTGTACGGGCAGAGGTTTTTTTCTTTGCCTGACCTATCCGTCTGGGTTCTGATTGACCCGAACAAAGAGCAAAATGGATGGATTATCATCATAATGCACAAATGAATGTGCTTCTTTTTGTACAAAATCTTATATTCTTGGGGTAGACATCCTCTCCACAAATCTGTATAATGACCCATGCTCTCAGGGTGCCGGCAGCCTGTGTACAGCTCCGCGGCCCTGAAAGAAACAATTTATTATTTTCTAGGAGGACATTTATTGACTAAGAATCTGACTGTGGGCAAGCCCATGAGACTCCTTCTGAGTTTCATTATTCCCACGCTTCTTGGGCTGTTGTTTCAGCAGATGTATAATATGGTGGATACCATGATCGTAGGCAGACTGCTGGGCGCGGACGCCCTGGCGGCTGTTGGAGCTACAGGTTCCATCAACTTTCTTGTGATTGGTTTCTGTGTGGGCGTATGCAATGGCTTTGCTATTCCGGTAGCCCGGGAGATGGGAGCCGGAGAAATGAGTCGTATGCGCAGTATTGTGATGAATGCGGCTTATCTTTCAGGGATCTTTGCCTTGTTGCTGACAGCTGCAACAGGCTTTGCCTGTCGGGCCATTTTAAAGGCTATGGCAACGCCTGAGGATATCTTTGAAAATGCCTATGTTTATATCTTCATCATCTTCATGGGGATACCCACTACTTTTCTGTATAATCTTCTCGCGGGGATTATTCGCTCTCTGGGAGACAGCCGCACGCCGGTTTATTTTCTGGCGCTGTCTTCCTTCCTGAATGTAGTGCTGGATGTGGTACTGATTCTGTATGCCGATATGGGTGTGGCGGGAGCTGCTGCAGCCACAGTGGTATCCCAGGCAGTGTCTGGTTTTGCGTGCTTATGGGTGGTGCGGAAAAAATTCTCGATTCTCCGCACTTCGGTACAGGAGAGGCGTTTCGATCGGAAACTGTGCATGGATCTGTGTGCCATGGGGCTTCCCATGGGGTTCCAGTATTCCGTAACGGCGATCGGCTCCATTATTCTACAGCATGCGGTAAATCAGCTGGGCAGTCTTTATGTGGCAGCTGTAGCGGCAGGTACAAAGCTGAACGGATTTCTGGCCTGTCCCTTTGATGCTATGGGTGCTGCGATGGCAACGTATTGCGGCCAGAATATCGGGGCTGGAAAAGTGGAACGGCTTAGCCGCGGTATTCGCGACTGTACCATGCTGGGGCTTGTCTATTCTCTTGCAGCACTCGCTGCCATGATGGCGTTTGCACCGGATTGTGCGGCCTTGTTCATTGATTCAAACCAGGGGGAAGAAGCAGATACGCTTATCCCTTTGGTGAGCCGCTATGTGATTATGAGCACAGCCTTTTTCTTTCCCCTGGCCCTGGTGAATATTTTCCGTTTTTCTATTCAGGGAATGGGATTCAGTGTTCTGGCTATTTTAGCTGGCGTGCTGGAAATGATAGCCAGAACCGTGATAGGAAGTGTCTTTGTGCCGCTGTGGGGATTCAACGCGGTAGTCTTTGCATCCCCCGCCGCTTGGGTCTGTGCGGATCTTTTTCTGATCCCTGCCTGTGTAATATGCATCCACCGAATGAGGCAGAAACAAAAAGCCAAGCTTACTGCTCGTGCGGTGAGTGGGGAATATGTCCATCATCGGGTGATATCTGCCGGGCGGTGGTACGTTGATCAGACCCATGTAGAACAGATTCATCGCCATCGTCAACGTCAGGGGGAGAGACGGATACCGGTTCAAAGGGCTTCTTAGACAATTGTGCCGGTAGAGATTGTACACGCTCCTCTTCCAAGGTTATACCAGGACGAACCCCAAAACCAATGGAAGGAGAAGTTCGTGTATAGTAGCCAGTAGTAGGCAAGGCAAATATTCTGGATTCCATCTTTCTCTGTTTCTGGAGGGGGATGGAATTTTTAACTCAGGAGATTTGAGAGGATTGCAAGCAAGGTTGCACCACAGAGAATTGTCTATATGATGTAAAAGCCAAGCCTTTACCCATGTTCGAATGTGGACGCCAGTAAAAAGGATATTCCGGTGCTATGCCAATACAAGCCGTTGAACTTTCGTCTGCCATTGGTTGGTCAAATCGGCGTAAAGACCTTCTTTTGCATAGCTGATTCCCCTGCGATGCTGGCCTGGCGGTTCCGCTTCCATCGACATAGAAGTGCCGTTTTCTTTTAGAATGTCCTTGGGCGGTACAATTGCTGCGATGCTGTCCGCGTAAGGATGCTCTATGTGGTACGCACAGAAAGAAGATCGTCTCCAGGGTACCTGCTTTGGAAATGTTCGATTCTGGGATCGATAGCACACACCAAGGTGTTCCGGACGTGCTTGAGGATGCCAGGATGCCCAATCTAGGAGGCAGACTGGATCGATTTGCAATTTGGGGAGAATACTAATGTGCCATAAGGCTGCTCTCCCGCAAAGGAAAATCGTATTGCTTTTAGAAGAACACATGTCTGGTTGTATCCTTGCATGAGTGCAGAATTCTGGCTCTATACCAGTTCGTCAGCCGAACTCTTTGGCATGTCTGTGCTTTATTGAGGTTGGTTGTGCTTTCTCACTTTCGTGCATCGATGGCGCATGCTGTGGGCATACAGGGCAAGAGCTGCCGGCGGTACAGGAAGCAGCCACAGCCACCAAGCAAAGTTGGAAATATCTTCATTCAGCACGAGTGGCACTATGCTCAGAACGATATCTCCACATTGGTAGGCGGCTTGGCCTACGGTATTGCCCTTATAGAGAGGAAGATCGAGTTCAGTCAGTCCCGATGTTGCCTGGGATATAGTGTCTCTATATTGTTCCGGTAAAATGACAGACACATTCCAGGCAGGGTGTACCTGAGTATCTCCAATTTTATCCAGATTCAGACTTATGGTGTCACTTTCCTTGCATAAGTCCATACGTGAATAAGTGGAAAAGGCCCAATTCAACAGGTCATAGCCATATACAAGGGCAGGGCTTGGTTCGATAATGGTACCATTGTCATGCAGATAAGGCGCACCCATAATAATGCATAGTAGCTGCATTTCGTTTTTTTCTGCTGAGGCAATAATGCATCTGCCGCTAAGCTCAGAAGAGCCTGTCTTAATACCGGTCACTTCTGGGAAATAATAGTCAAACTCCGGATCCAACAAGTGGTTGGTGTTCTCCAGTTTCAATTCGTTGTGAAGATTTGTATGCAGGGTATATTCCGGTGTTTTTACAATTTTGGCTAGATCAGAATTTTTCAGAAGCGCCATGGCTATGCGTGACATATCTCTGGCTGTAGAATAATGTTCCTCTCCGCTCAAACCATTTACAGAAGCAAAGTGTGTACTTGTACAACCAAGTTGTACAGCCGTTTCATTCATAATTTCTACAAAGCGATCTAAGCTGCCTCCTACATAGCAGCTGAGGATTACGGCAGCATCATTGCCGGATGGCAAAAGCAGACAGTATAGCAAATCCCGTACAGATACTTTTTCCCCGTCTTCCAAACCAGCCAGGGATATGGTATCATTCGGAAGCAAATCCAGAACTTCCTGCTGGACTGTAATTTCTGTTTCATCCAAATCAGCTATTGCATTGACGACACAAAGAGCCGTCATGATTTTGGTCGTAGAAGCTGGGTAAATTCGGTTATCTGCGTTCTTCTCATAGAGAGTCTGACCTGATTCCACGTCCAACAGATTAATTGCACTGGCAGGAATCGGTTGATTCGGTTCTAATCCCATGGGAAAGACACCTGAAACAACATTTTCCTGGATAGATTGGCTCTCGCGT
>CAZGAM010000127.1:0-4361 GCA_964523685.1 uncultured Oscillospiraceae bacterium
TGCTGCCTGCATCCTGGCTGTTGCTCAGCGGTGCCTCGGTAGTTTCCACTGAAGCTGCCGCTTCCTTTTCCTCGCCCTCTAATGCCGCGCCTTCCCCTGCAGGATTTTGCGTGGCATCCGGTGATACAGTCACTGACGGTACCGGCGTCTCATCGGAGTTTCCCGCAGCGACAGCCGCAGGCAGCAGACTGAGTATCATCAGTGCTGCCAACAGCATAGCAAGTCTTTTTTTGACTGATTTCATTTCAACAGTTCCCCTTCAAACATTTACAAACGCAAGAATTTCTTCCAGTGAATAGATATGACTTTGACGAAGATTTCCCAATCCGTCATCAAACAACAGATTTCCCCCCGGAAGCACATCACACAGTTCCGGCATGCGGGCCAGCACTTCACACTTATCATTAAGAAGCAGACCGTATCGCTCTCCCGCTGTAGTGATATATTCCGTAATGATATGACTGCCAGTCTGTGTGACATAGGTCAGATAGTCATCCGCCTCCAACGAAGCTACAAGCTCTCCTGTTTCGCGGTCAAATGCCTGAGCCGCGCCATGGAGCGGCGCCTCAATGCGCAGATGATCCGTTATATATTGCTCATCCAGGCTCCCATCCGGAGGATCTATATTTGTCTCAGAGCGTATAGAACCATCCGCGGCGGAATAATTTCTAACGAGGCCGTCATTATATGTGACCTCCAACCAACTATCACTACCATCCCGGCGGAACTGCTGATCGTACACCTGATAGGCATGCGGTATTTCCTCCTCCGCCACCACTTCTCCCTCCAGGCTGTATATCCTGAAACCGTCATAGCGGTAGAGCATTACCGTTTTCCCGTCTGCACTCAGCCTTGCCTCATCGTGATCATAATCAGGGTCATAGGACATCACAAGGGCTCCCGGATCTTCATTCCTGCGAAGGATCCGAACCGTTGGCGTGTCTAAGCTGCCTACAACAGCTGCAGGCCCTGCGAGAGCCATAGGCCCCACACCCGCTTTTTCTTCCGTCTTATCCAGCAGCACCGCATTGACGCCATAAAAGGAGAATGTATCGTCTGCGGCTGCTACTAACGTATATTCTCCAGCTTTACAATAACCGGTAATGTCGTTATCTGTATAGGCGACTTCTTCCTGCTCGCCGCTTTCCGGGTCAATTTTTACCAGGATATTTTCTGTAGACACATAAATTCCGCTCTCATCCGCTTGAACATGAAACGGCATAGTAGAAGAAAACCCTCCTGTCTGCTGGGCTTCAACTGTGTCCAGCACTGCAAAAACCGACTCCTTCTCCCCGCTTGCAGAAAAGGCCAGATATTTTGCAAAAAAGCCCCCCTCAAACCGTTTATAATCCGAGCTTTCAAAAACGATGAGATCAGCGTCTGTGTCGTTCAAATCAAAAACCTGAAGTCCGCCGTTTGAAAAGCTGACCGCCAGCATCGTTCCATCCCCATTCAACTCGAAGAGATTGACATGCGGGTTCGCAGCTATGTCATTCACTGTCACCGTCTGGGAAAGATCTCCGAAGTCTACAGAGGCAACGATTTCGCCGTTGGATGTATCGTAGACTTGCGCTGCAGTTGCCTCTCTGTCAACAGCCGCCACCCGGGGTCCATCGGAAGAAATACTTACCGCTGTTGCTGCCTCACCGACCCAGAGCGTTGTATCCTTCGAAATGTCATAAGCGGTCAGGCCGCTTTCTCCAGCAAAGATCACTGTGTTTTCATTTAAGTATTCAACTTCAGAAAGAGCGGAGTTGTTCACAGGCAGGGTTGCAAGCAATTCACAGGTTTCCGTATTATAAACAGCTAATTCAAAGGCATAGATACAGGCTAAGGTGCTGCCATCCGGCGACAACTCAACTGTAAGAGGCGCGGAAGGCAGTTCAACGGTTCTAAATGCCTTGTATCCGGAAAGGTCATAAACCCCTGCTGCGTTGGTCAGTGCTTCCTGCGCGGCTGCTGTTCGGGCCGGTGTGAAAATATTTTTTGACTCTGGCAGCGCCTGCAGGGCATATTGAATTGCTGCTGTTGTATCGCCCTCTGCCAATGCATTTTTGGAGTACTCCACCTGCTGCAGCCAGAAATCAAGTGCTTGGATGCGTTTTAACCCCACAAACGCTGAGAACACACCCGCTACAAGCAGAACCGCAAGTACGGCAAACACCGTCCTTGTCCGCCGTTTCATCCGCCGGACGCGGGGATCATTCTGGCGAAGTTGTCGGAACGCCTCCAGCATCTCCTCCGCTGTCTGATAGCGGAGATTCGGATTGGGATTCATCGCCTTTGTGATGATGTCAACTACAGGAGGGCTGAATTCCTTTTTTGACAGAGGAACAACCTCTTTGGCATCTTTTGCCGGCCGCACTCCGCTGAGAAGATGGTAGAGGGTAGCACCCACACTGTATATGTCGGACCGTACATCCGGTATAACCTTTTTCAGTCTGGAGCCTGTTCCCGAAGAAGCCCCTGTTCTTTCTGTTCGGATCACTCTCCGGTCTGTTTCCAGATCTACCGTTTCCCTGTCAACTACTGCTGCATTCAGCTGTTCTGTTCCGTTAAAATTCCCCGGTGCATTAGTTTCCAGTTGTTCCTTCCGGCGGCGACGGCTGCGGACAGATACCGTCTCATCTGTACCAACAGAGGAATAATCCAGCCCGTAATGCTCCGGCGAGGCATATCCTGCGCTGATGCCGACCACACTTTCTTCCCCTATGGCCAGAGCGATGTTGAAATCAATGAGACAGATATCCCCATTGGGTCTGAGCATCAGGTTAGCCGGTTTAATATCACTGTGAACATATCCTTTTGGAGGATCCCCGTGGGTGGGACTGTGCAGATAAACCAGCGCCTCCAACAGCTGGCATGCCCATTGAATAACCTGCGGCTGAGAGAACTTTTCCCCCCGCTTCAGCGGCCGGTCAAGACTCTCTCCCTGGATATAGTCAATGACCGTGTATACCGTATCATTTTCAGCAAAGAAGTCATACACCTGGGGAATATACGGGTTGCTCAGGTTCTTCAGAACATTAACTTCCCGGCGCAGCAAATCCTCTCTGGTCGTTATCCTGCGCTTATCCGCCTTCAGAACAACATCCTTATCCAGACGAAGATGTCTGGCCAGGTATACTGTACCGCCGCCGCCGGAACCCAGTACCTTCTGAATCTCGTACGTAGATGCTATGATGTCAGCCATCTAAATCCCCTCATATGTCAACCGCTGCCTTCCTCCGCGCCAGTCATTGCTTTCCATACTCTTTATCCAGTTGTTCAGCCAGTTTCTTTCGCTTCCGCCTCATGATAAAAAAGAATAGGACCGCAGCGACTGCCGAGACTCCGGCTACCGCCCCTCCGCCATACAACAATAGTTCGTCCATGGTGAATTCCAATGCCGGGACCTCCCTTCTTGCATGCCGAACGGATACCAAAGTGGATACCAAAGTACACTTTAGTAACCACTTCGATATTGCATCTGAAGGCGGGATTTGTTATATTATATGTATGTCGCTTTCCGACTGCCTGATTTTAGGCTTTTTTTGGCTGGTTACTAAAGTGTACTTTTTTCCCCAATTTTTCATTTTCACAGGAAAAATTTGCCTTTTAGAAGGCCCAGACAGTCATTTCGCCTTGCTGAACAGCCTCTCCAGCAGCGATGCGGCATGCTTTTCTTGGTCTGCTTCCAGGTGATTTGGCTTCAGCTGCTGGCAATGAGGGGTAAACTGAGCCTGTCCAACCCAGATGCGTAAGAAGATCCCAGGTCTGGAGAGGCAAACAGCGCTGCTGGAACTGCTGACAGAGAACCCGGAATTGCTCTCAGGAGAAATAAAAAACTCCGAGTCCTAAATAAAGACTCGGAGCATAACAGTGAGCACTCAACACAAAGCGCTGCCGGTAAGCAGTGCGAACCTCGCTAAGCACATAGGTGTACATAGGGGAAAACCATGCTGACGTTAATAGGGACTCTGTCCCTTAGCCCCCGCTGGAGGTTCTGCCCCAGACCCGAAGTTTCGTGCTATTGTTCCACAAGAGCGGTGCTTAGGTTAACAATTTAGGCCGGCACTTAGTCAAATTGTCCCGGCTACCAGTCAGAATATCCGGTCATTTTCCGGTTTTGCGGAGTCTGCATCAACACCATACAGCCCCACCTTTGCGGCACAGCAGAGGCCTGCTCCATGAAATTGTCAACAAAGTCATGATTGGGGCAGAAAAAACCGGCCTTGGACAGGCCGGTTTTTTATCCTTATTGGGTGCCGTGTGTTGTCTCTAGGGCCAATAACAAGGCATCGCCCTGTTTCCACAGAAGCAGCGGTAGGCTGACAATTGGTTCATGATTATGTCTACTTATTTCAGCTGCCAGTCGGAAT
>CAZGAM010000127.1:4371-6973 GCA_964523685.1 uncultured Oscillospiraceae bacterium
GGAATGCCCCGTCATTTTACGCGCTTACAAAGTCATTCTTGCCAGCTATTGCCTGCGCCAAAAGTGCTGCGCTCTGCAGTATTGCCAAGAGCTTTACACTCTCTCCCCCTGAAAGGGCAGTCACACTTACCGATGAATTCTTTATCCTGGCGGCGGCCAGAGATCCCAGTTGAGCTGCATTTCTCTTTGTGCTCAAAGGGTCTCCGCTTCCTGCAGCAGCGTACAATCTCCTCTTTGTCTCCTTCTCCGGCTCTATGTACCGTATCCCAGGGAGAGCCTTTCCCCTATGTCTTAGGCACTACGACCCACGCAGAGTAAGTCTTGGTACTTATCCCCCATGCGGTCAAGAAAGGCTTCTTGCGCATCTCAGACAATACAGGTGTATCTTCTGTCTGTACGTCAAACGTAGTAACCAAACAGGAGTCAAGCCACCTGAGCCAATTGTACACGTCACGAACTACTGTCCCACTTGCCAGGCATGGGATCGTCAAATAGAGGCGTCTCCTTCAAGTGTTCCGCCTGGACGAAGTACAGCATTTTTGCGGTTTCAAATTCGTCAGGTCATGATTGCCGCTCAGCTCCGGGATGCCGTCCCCATGGAGCTGACTTTTTCTATAAAATACGATGCTGCAACTCTTGCTGTCATTCCGGTCACTCCCCTCACCGTTTTTTCCCAGGAACAGGATACCAGGCAAACCATCGTATGCGCTGACTAAGCCCTCCTGTACCCTGAAATTGGCTGCAATCGGACCACCAGTTTCAAAAGCTGCCTCCCGAATAGAAGGCGCATGATGCGGTAGAACCCGGCAGAAATCGCCGGCACCGCCAGCGCGCAGGGGCCAGGGACCGTGCCCCGAAGTTTCTCTTCTGCTGACGGTCCCTTCCCCCGATGATAATCGCCGTGCCCTTTGAGATGCTCAGCGGGGATTCAGGGACAGCTTTACATCCCCTTCCGGTGACACATTCACCTGGAGCGTTTTCAGATATCTCTCATAAAATTGCGTTTTCTCCGCCTTGGACATATTGACGCCGGTGGTAAACAGCAGCTCCTTGAGAAGATCATGCAGGTTAAAGGGATGGAGAATGTCATCAAAACGCTTGTTCATCTCCTGGAGCAGGGCGTGCTGGGCCAGATCCAGACTGTCGCCAGAGTAGAAGTCATCAATATAGGCATAGACAATACCCTCTTTCTGCAGCTGTGCTTTCAGTCCTCCTCCCACTTTTTCCCGCTCCACCAGCAGCAGGAAGTGTGCTTCGTCCAGAGAGGATATAAGACCCCAATAATCAGAATCACTGGATACAATAATGAAAGAGTCTACGTTGTTTGCATAAAATTCTTTGCATACCGCCGCGGTCAGTTTGAAGTCCACAATCGATTTGTCGCTTTTAATGCGGTCGCACTGGATATGATCTGTGGGTATTGCGACATGCTCCTGAAAGATTCTCCAGGCGGAAGGAGTGTATTTCTCATCGTCGCAGAGAATGATTTTGGAAATTTTCTGTACTTTTTCACTGTTCAGGTCCTCCAGCGTGGCACACAATTTGTAGGCGTCTGAGTTTTCACAGTCTACAACCAGCACAATTTGCCTGCTCCGGTTTATGAAATCATATATTTCATCCTTTACCGGAACCGCGACACTTTTCACTTTGCTGATTTCGGTAAATTGATCATTATGCCAGGAATACATGGTCGCCGCAAACTTCCGGTCGTGGAAAAAGACGTTGCCGCTGTCCGAGGGTGACCAGTTGATATAGACCTGATAGGGGTAAAAGCTTACATTTTTCTGGAAAATATCCTCTTCCTTCATAACCCCTTCCGGTGTAAGCCCTTCCGGCATAATAAAGATGTCTTTTATGTAATCCCAGTTCAGCCAGAGAGGAAACACGCTTCGTATATTGTTCAGCCTGTCTCCTATGTGTCTGTTCAGAACAATGATGGCATCTATGGCAGGATTGGAAGGTCTCTTCTTGTTTGCCTTGACTTTTTTTGCCTTATTGACCTCTCCTGCATTTTTCCCATATAGATCCACGCCATCTGTCGCAAGCTGCATGACTACCTGCTGTGGTATTTCCGGTATGGTAAAAACACTCCGGCTTTCAATTTTTGCCTGTTTTCCCAGGCGCTTTGTGTTTCGGAGCAGGGCTGTCCTCAGTATACACAGATTTCTGACAATTCTGGCCGCCCTGTTCTCATTGAGCTGTTCGTAAATCTCCATTTGGGGGGACTGGACAAAGTTTTCAAATATCGCTCTCCGCACCCCTGTCAGATACGCCATCGCAGATATGATCTCTGTCCGTTCCCCGTGGAAATCCAGTACGTTCATGTTGTTCTGTTGTGCCCAGTCGGCAATGCCTTCCATAGATCAAGCCCCCTTTTTTCAGATAATTGGTCCAGGTACTCTCAGAGCAGTTTGTCTGCTCGCCTGTGTGCAATCCATATTTTAACATACTTTTCCGAAAATTCCAATATTCTCCTGACGATGCTTTCAAAAAGATCGCCGCAGGCCCCGTACTCTGGCAGATTTTCCCCATTCTCTGCCGCTTCCGGGAACTCCAGCCCTTTCCGCACCACCTCCCGCTTTCTGCGCCCGCTATAGACTAT
>CAZGAM010000128.1:0-6892 GCA_964523685.1 uncultured Oscillospiraceae bacterium
CTGATTACAAATCAGCTGCTCTACCAACTGAGCTATACCAGCCAATCTTCCCAGCGCCTATAATATAGCACATAGAGGCCCGCTTGTCAATGAAGAATTTTCTGTTCTCAGGGTTCTTTCACGAAGGAAAAACACAGATGCAATGGCCCTGTTTCTATTCCCTGCGCGCAGCAGGATTCGTACATGCGCAGCCAATTGCCAGGAAGAACAGGAATCTGCGGACAGAGGCAGAAAAAGGGGACTTGGCATTTAGCCGGTTGAATAACCATAGGGATTATTTTTTTGCCAGCGCCAGGAATCAGCACACATCTCCTCTACACTGCGTTTTGCTCTCCAGCCGAGAACCTGTTCTGCCTTGGAACAGTCCGCATATACGCTAGCTAAATCGCCCGGCCGCCTGGCAGTGATTTTATAGGGGATTGGCACACCGGAAGCACGCTCAAAGGCGTGAACCAGTTCTAATACACTTACGCCATGTCCTGTTCCCAGATTGAAAACTTCTGTTCCTGTATGTTCAAGGGCATATTGCAGTGCGGCCACATGCCCTTCAGCCAAATCAACCACATGAATGTAATCTCTCACGCCTGTTCCATCCGGCGTATTGTAGTCATTCCCAAAAATATTCAGATAAGGCAGTCTGCCAACGGCTACCTGTGTGATATAGGGCATCAGATTATTGGGAATTCCAGAGGGGTTTTCTCCAATTTTTCCACTGCTGTGTGCACCTACCGGGTTAAAGTAGCGCAAAAGCACAACACGGAGAGAGGGATTTGCAGCAGCTGCGTCCCGGGCCATCTGCTCAATCATCAGCTTGGTCCACCCATAGGGATTGGAACAGCCGCCTGTTTCACTCTCTTCATGGTAAGGTACAGATGCTTTTGCCCCATAAACAGTGGCTGAGGAGGAGAAAATAAAGACATTTACGCCAAACTCTTCCATACATTCCAACAGCGTCAGGGTGGTATCGAGATTGTTGCGGTAATACATAAGAGGCTTGGAAACGCTCTCCCCCACTGCCTTAAATCCGGCAAAATGCATGACAGCCGCGGGCTTTACTTGCTCAAAAATGTTCTGCATGGCCTGCTTGTCTGATGCATCTGCGTCAAAGAGGGGAATATTCTGACCTGTCAGGGCTTCACAACGATGTACAGCTTCGGGACTGGAGTTTGAAAAATTGTCAACGATTGCGATGTTGTAGCCAGCCTCTACCAGGGAGATAGCGGTATGGGAGCCTATGTAACCAGCTGCACCAGTAAGCAAAATGGTCATTCTGATCAGAGCGAAGTCCCCCATTCATTTAAGGGGAAATCGCCACCTCCTGTATAAATTTTTCTTCCACCGGATTGATCTGTCGTCGAAACGGATTGTGATTTCTTCCCATGGAGGGAAGCCGTCAGCAGACGGGGATGATCCAGCCGTAAGGATCCGGAAGCTTGCCCCACTGAATTCCGGTAATGGTGTCGTAGAGCTTCTGCGTCACAGGTCCAATTTGTTTTCCATGAATGGTGAGGTCCTCACCGCCGTAATAAATTTCCCCGATCGGAGAAACAACAGCCGCAGTTCCGCAGCCCCAGGCTTCTTCCAATGTCGCATCCTTTATGGCATCGATCAACTCGTCAACAGAGATGTTTCGCTCCTGTACTTCATAGCCCCAGTCCTTGAGAAGATGGATAGCGCTTTTGCGGGTAATGCCCGGAAGGACGGAGCCGCTGTCCAAGGAGGGGGTGATAATTTTGCCGTTGATCTTGAACATCACGTTCATGGAACCAACTTCCTCAATGTACTTTTGTTCCACTCCGTCCAGCCATAGTACCTGGGAGAAACCTTTCTGTTCTGCGATCTCGCTGGCGTGGAGGCTGGCAGCATAGTTTCCGCCGCATTTGGCGAAGCCGGTGCCGCCTCTGACGGCCCGTACCTCCCGGCTCTCAATGGCGATGCGTACGGGGTTGATGCCTTCTGGGTAATAACTGCCTACCGGACAGGTTATGATGCAGAAAATATACGTGGAGGAGGCGTGGACGCCCAGTTTCGGATCGGTTGCAATGACGAAGGGGCGAATATACAGACTGGTGTCCGGCTCCGAGGGAACCCAGTCCTTGTCCACTTCCACCAGCGTTTTAATTGCCTGCAGATAATCATCCGGAGGAATCTGTGGAACACAAAGCTTTTCACAGGATCGTGCCATGCGGGCGATGTTTTCAGTAGCGCGGAATAACTGCACGTGCCCGTCGGCAGTGCGGTAAGCTTTCAGCCCCTCAAATACTTCCTGCGCATAATGAAGGACCATAGCGGAGGGCTCTAAAGTGATGGGACCATAGGGAACAATGCGCCCATCATGCCATCCCTGGTCCTTGTTGTAGTCCAGCAGAAACATATGATCGGAAAAGAAAGTCCCGAAAGGGATGTTGTTGGCATCCGGTTTTTTCCGGGGGGTTTCCGTTCTTGTAATCTGAATATCCATAAACTACTTCCTCCAATAGTGGAAAAGAAATTGATACTGCTATTATAATCTACTTCTGTGCAGACTTCAAGAGGCAAGAAAACAGATTCTGTTTCACCAGACGTCATAATTTTTCCATTTCGAGATTTTTGTAACTTTCTCTAGCTATTTCGTAATTTTTGTGATAAAATGAAAAGGTAATGATGGATTTGGGAAAAAGAAACAGTGGGGTGAGAAAGGATGGTCAACCGCATAAAGGGTGCGGCAGTGCTGTTAGTTGCCTTATTTATGACCGGTGCGCTCTCGGGATGCCTGCCGGCCAGTGTGGATGAACTTTATTCTCTCCCCCAGATCAGTGAGGAGTATGTGCAGCTGCAAGGACTGATTGGCAGTCAGATTGCTGCCGGTGCCTCGTATGCCGCCCCCACCGATGGAAGCAATCGCCAAAGCGTACAGCTGCGCGACCTGGATGGGGATGGACACGAGGAGGCGCTGGCTTTCCTGGTTGACGAGAACAATGCCCCTATGATCTGTGTTTATAAGCAGGGAGAGGACAGCAACTACTACCAATTTGCCACCATTCTGGCGGAGGGATCGGCGGTACACAGTGTGGATTATGCTGATTTGAACGGGAATGGCTGTGCTGAATTGATAGCGGCGTGGCAGATCGGAGGAAATCTTCGACAACTTTCTGTTTACTCCCTGCGGAGCACAGCGACGGGGTCACAGACCCGCTACAGGCTCCTCAGCGCAGACTGTTTCCTCTTCGTGGTCTTTGATCTGGATGGGGACGGCATAGAAGATTTGTTGAACCTGCAGCTTGGCACGGGGACGGAGGCCTCCCTTGTCATGTACAGCTTCAATGAAGAAGGAGAGAATCAATCCGATACAGCAGATCTCTCCTCCGGCATTTCCAGTATCCGCCGGGCTGTATCCGGAACCCTTTCCGACGGGACAGCGGCGCTTTTCGTGGAAAGTGATTATGGCAATAATGAGCTGATTACCGATGTATTTACTTCCCAGAATGGTCAGCTGCGCAATCTCACCAGCTCATCTGCAGATACCAGCCCCCTGCTTCGCCCCAATGGCCTGTTTTCTGCAGATTTGAGCGGAGACGGGGCTATGGAAATTCCTGCAGGAGAGGGAGATTTCATTCCCTGGTTCAGCATGGACCGGTCGGGGAATACGCATCAGTCGGCTATTACGTATCTGAATGCAGAGGATGGGTGGTATCTTGTCATGCCGGAAGGACTTACCCAGGCTGTTACCGCCGAGCGGCACGGCACCGGCGGGGAGGAAAGCGCAGTCGTGTTCCTGAAAGAAGGCAGCGAGACGACGCCTCAGCGCAGTGTCCTGGTTATTTATTCTCTTACCGGTGAGAACCGCCAGGACAGAGCCCAGGTAGACAGCAGGTTCATTCTTCGTCAGGATGCGGATACTGTCTATGCTGCGCAGCTTCTTACAGATGAACTGGACAGTCAGGAGATTGTAGACCGTTTTTATACGTTGAATGATCAGTGGCAGATGGGAGCCGTGTAAAATCGTTGCGAGGGACATAGGCAGCGGGGGCATGTCGCCAGAAGAATAATTTTTACAGTGTTGGCTTTGGCAGGGGAAGGGAGGGCCGAACAGGCGAAGAGACACACAGACATAGAAGTCTGTGCAGGAGAAACCGAGCAGTACCTGTTCAATTATCATGAAAAAAGTTTTAGTATTGGAAGATGAGTCCAGTATAAGGAGCTTTGTGGTTATCAACCTCAAACGATCCGGGTATGAACCAGTTGAAGCGGAGACAGGGGAACAGGCATTGGAACAGCTTCAATTGCATCCGGATATTAAAGTGGCGCTGCTGGATGTTATGCTGCCCGGCATCGACGGGTTTGAGGTCTGCCGCCGCATTCGAGCCTCTGATTCGAAGATTGGTATTATTATGCTCACAGCGAAGTCGCAGGAGATGGATAAAGTAACGGGGCTGATGACAGGGGCAGATGATTATGTGACCAAGCCCTTTTCTCCTGCGGAGCTCACTGCCAGGGTAGATGCGCTGTTTCGCAGAACCGGTGGGGAAGAGGGGTCGGAAGATCAGGGAGAGATTCATCAGGGACCCTTCCGGCTCAATACCCGCAACCGCACCCTGGAGAAAAACGGGGAACGTATCCGCCTGACGCAGATTGAATACTCTATCATGAAACTGTTTATGGACAACCCCGGCAGGGCTCTTTCCCGGGAGGATATCCTGAACGCAGTTTGGGGCAGGGACTACTTTGGAGAATTGAAAATTGTGGATGTGAATATACGCCGGCTGCGCATTAAAATTGAGGATAACAGTACGATTCCTACGTATATCACTACCGTATGGGGCTATGGATATAAGTGGGGCCTCTAATCACAGACCTCAGGTAGATTCCCTTTGGTGATGGCTGGTCCATAACGGGGAAGGAACAGATGTTGGCATTTCCAGTATAAAATCGGCTGCCTATGGAATGTTTTTTCAAGTATTTGAAAAAGGAAGAGCCGAACTGCCGTTCCTTTCAGTCTGTCGAGCAACTCAAACAAAGTCCTGTAACCTATATCTCCGGCTTTTATCAAGATTAGATGCAAGAATATCCCTGCTTCTAAAGTGGGATGAATTGCATGATTCTTGACAAACATCCAAATATATTGTATAATATACCCGGTCGAAAATATATTGAAAGCCAAAGTGAAAAAACATGGTTCTTCGCTTTCAAATATCGAATCTATCCAAATGCCGCACAGGAGAACTGCTGGGAAAAACATTTGGCTGCACCAGGTTTATCTACAACAGGAGGGTCGAAGACAAGATCAACGCCCTTAAGACAACCGACAAGCTGATATGATACACGCAAACTCAGTATAAAACCGAATTTCCGTGGTTAAAAGAAGTTGTCAGTCTTACTCTGGTCAATGCCCAGAACCCATCTCGAAACAGCCTTTCAGAATCTCTTTCATTCGCCTGATATCGGTTTTCCAAACTTCAAATCGAAGAAGTTCAGCAGGATAAGCTACACGTCAAACCGTATTGGAGATAATATCAGGCTTTCCGAGACAACCTTCCAAAAGTCGGGGAGATCAAGCTGCATCGGCCTGTTCCGGAAGGCTATAAGGTGAAATCGGTGAGTCAGCAGACACCGAGCGGAGCAGCCATCTCGGCATGATTAGTGCATCCGTGGATGGACGGCGTCGGGAAGGGAGGAACCCTTGGTGATGGTCAGTCAATTGAAAGGCACCGAAACCGAGACGAAAGAAAGCACAAAACGTTGCTGTGGCAACGGCCGCCTGCGGAGAGACAGTGGGGAACACGAAGAGGAAACAGGCGCTTATTGGTAGGAGGATGACCGAAAACAACCCGTTCAGCGCCGACAGGAATGCTGGCGTTTACCAGGGAGGAGCCGAGTACCAGACCGGAACGCTCAGTTCTGTGGGAGGATGGCTGGCCATAATGGTCAGCATCCTACCCGATCCCCCGAGGCCCATCCCTGTTACGGATGCGGCAACTATCCCGGCCCCTGCGTTCTCCCGCACTGGCGCAAAACCCTTGTCGGTTGGCAAGGGGAGTGGGCCGAACGTGTTGCTACCGCGTCCACAGTGCGCCAGACAGTGGTGAGATAATCTCTCTACTGCGCTAATGTAGGATGTATGCTTATCTTGTGTCTTGAACATAATTACTATAATTATGTTCAAGACGTGAGGGTGGAACCTATGCTACAAATCAGGCCGATCACCGATCTGCGAAACACTACCGAAATCTCTGAGCTTTGTCATGCGAACAAAGAGCCGCTGTTCATCACAAAAAATGGCTATGGCGATCTGGTGGTTATGAGTATTGAGGCATACGATGAGATGATCGGAACCGCACGGACCGATACCGCCATAGGTGAAGCGGAGAAGAAGTTTGAAGCAGGCGGAGCGCTTTTAGACGCCCGAACTGCGCTCCCTGCCCTGCGGAGGAAACACTTTGGGTAGATATGTTGTCAACACGAAGGCAACTCCGGCAATATATGCCGGGAACGCTCGTATCCATTGACGAGCTCCTACATCTGGGGCTACGTCCGACCGGACTATGCTGAGTTGTCTGAGACTAACTCCAGCAGTAGCTTTATCACCGTCTCTCTGCATCAGCTCAGCATCGGCAGTGTGGCACTGAAGTAAAGACTCTGCAGCGTATCCTTTACTCCTACGGCTGTAAAGGCACTGACGGTAAAGCCATCGCTGTGGACGGTGAGTTCGGCTCATCTACTCTGCATGCCGTCAAAGCTCTGCAGAGCAAGCTCAAGATTGTAGCAGACGGTGTTGTGGGTACCAGCACATGGACAGCTCTGCTCACGAAGCTAATGTAATATTAATATAATGCCCCTTCTGGCAACTACACCGGAAGGGGCCATCAGAATCATGCGTTTCCTGGCAAAATGTGGAAATTGGGGAAAAAAGTAC
>CAZGAM010000129.1:0-1016 GCA_964523685.1 uncultured Oscillospiraceae bacterium
CTGCCTTCAAAAAAGAGTGCAGGGGACACTGATAACCACTGTTCACGCAGGGAGGCAGAGTCAGCCGCAGATATCTGGTTTTGGATCAGAAAGACCGGCCCGTGTTCTCGGGACGTTCCTGTTCGTATTTCCAGAGAGTCTGACCCGTCCGGCAAAGCGTAGCGTCAAATGCCGTGGGCATCCTGTCGTCTTCCCGGAGCTGAATATCAAGCTGCCAGTGGTTCCTTTCCAAATGCCGGAACCTGTATCCCTGGTGTAAGAAATTCAATCGGGCAGAAGAGAAATATCGGCTGAAAGAGCACGTACTTCTTCTTCCGTTGTGGACCAGCTGGTGCAAAAGCGCACACAGAAGTGGTCGCTGTCCACAACATGGTCGATCTCGAAAACATATTTCTTTTCCAATGCCTGGATCTGGCGGCTGGACAGGATGACAAACTGCTGGTTGGTAGGACTGTCAAGGAAGAAGGGAATTCCTCTAGCCTTGAAGGCGGCCTTAAGCTCCATAGCCAGCTCGACTGCCTTTCTGGTGATGCGAAAGTAGAGACCATCCTGGAAGAGCGTATCAAACTGCACGCCAAGCAGCCATCCTTTGGCCAGCATGGCGCCGTTTTGCTTGATATAGGAGCGAAAATCAGGTTTCAGCTCTGGATTTGTTATAACCAGGGCCTCTCCGAAGAGGGCACCGCATTTCGTTCCGCCGATGGAGAATATGTCCGCCAGTCTGCCAATATCTTTCAAGGTTACATCCCCCTGGGAAGCGGCGAGTCCATAACCCATTCGGGCCCCGTCCAGGTAGAGATACAGTCCGTATTTTCTGCAGATGAAATGAATGTCTTCCAGCTCCCGGAGCTTGTAAATAGTGCCGTATTCTGTGGGGAAGGAGAGATAGACCAGTTTTGGCTGGGTAATGTGCTCCTGGATGGGACTGACGCGGTATTCTTCTGCGACGGAAGCGATCTGATCCGCGGTGATTTTTCCTTCTGTCGCGGGTAGCGTCAGTATTTTATGACCGCCGT
>CAZGAM010000129.1:1026-6768 GCA_964523685.1 uncultured Oscillospiraceae bacterium
GTGTTCGACAGCCCCCGTTTCGTGGGCCTGGATATGGCCGCTGTCAGGGCTGATAACCGATTGATACGACTTCAGGCAGGCGGCAATGGCTGTGAAATTTGTCTGGGTGCCGCCGATGAGAAAATGAATATCCGTATCTTCTCTGGCCAATATCATTTGAATGGCACCGGCTGCTTTTTCGCACCATGGATCCAAACCATATCCATTGTATTCAAACTGGTTGGTATCCGTCAGCGCCTGCAAAACGGCAGGGTGCGCTCCCTGATTGTAATCATTGTTAAAGTGAAACATGCAAATGGGCTCCTTTTGCTGTACTGCTGCAAAGGCAGGCATTTTCCCGGCAGGAACACAGGGAACAGGGCCGCGGATTTTCGGCAGCATGCCAGGACTTTTATCTATAGCCGTTGGCTGCTCCGCCTAGAAGATGGGTTTTGCCTGCCGCTGAACTTTTTGCATCACCTATTATAATCCCTGCAGAGGCAAAATGCATCCATTTTTGTTAAGAAAGGGACAGAAATTTCAGGACTTTTCCCGGAAAACCGATTTTTGCCTGCCTGCAGGGCCCGGAAAACGCCGATATGCGCAAAAGGTCCGCCTAAATCCCTGTCGCCGCAGGAATTTTACCAGGCAAGCTATTGGCAGGGCTGGCTGCTGGGACAGGAAGAAACTCACGGAGGGAAGAAATATGGCAAAATGGTTGGAATTGATAATCCCGGCTCATGGTGACCCGGAGACGGTGTGCAGGCAGCTGACAGATATGGGGCTGGAGGGCTTCGTCATAGAGGATGAGCGGGATTTTCAGAATTTTCTGGAGAACAATACCCAATATTGGGACTTCGTCGATGAAAGTCTGGAAAAATCCATGGCTGGGAGGAGTCAGGTCAAACTCTGGCTGGCAGATGACAGCCAGGGCAGGGCCGCTTTGGAGAAGGTGAAGGCCGGCGGTTTTTCTCCTTCTGTACGGGTTGTGGAGGATTCCGACTGGGAAAACAACTGGAAAGAATACTACAAACCAGTGGATGTGGGCGCCAATCTTGTCATTGTCCCTGCGTGGCTGGACTATGAGGGGGAACGGATTCCCATAAGACTGGATCCCGGACTGCTGTTTGGCACAGGGGACCATCCAACGACAAAGATGTGCCTGGAGGCACTGGAAAGCTGTGGCACCCGCGGAAAGAGAGTGCTGGACATTGGCTGTGGAAGCGGGATACTGGGCATTGCAGCGGCGGTACTTGGGGCTGCGTCTGTTGAGAAGGCACCGGAGATTGTCAGGGAGAATGCGGCCCTCAATCGGGTGGAAAGCAGGTTTTCCATTCTTGTAGGGGACGTAGTTGCTTCCGAAAAAATCCGAGAGAAGCTGGGGAAAGGATACGATTTGGTTTTCGCGAATATTGTAGCCGATGTGATTGCAGCCTTATCTCCTTTTGTACCGGCCTTCCTGGCCGAGAACGGCATCTTGATCTGTTCCGGCATCCTGGAAGAGCGGGAAAGAGAGACGGCTTCCGCTCTGCGGGCAGCGGGGCTGGAGATTTGGGAGGAATATCGGTCAGAGGAGTGGGTTTGTTTTGTTTGCCGCAAATAGTTCCACTGGATATGATGCCCTGTACCAAAGCGGCCTATATGATTTTGCCCTGAAGAAGGGAGAGATGGTTGCCTATTTTCGGAGAAGAGAGTATAATAAGGCGTAATTCCGGAAGAAAGGACTTATCTTATGGATCTAGCTGTTGTTATTGCAGAGGAATTTAAACTGCGCCCTCAACAGGTGCAGGCAGTTATTGATTTGCTGGATGACGGGAATACAATCCCGTTTATTGCCCGATACAGAAAGGAAGCACACGGGTCCATTGACGACCAGACTCTGCGCTCCATAGCTGAGCGCCTTTCCTATCTGCGGGGGCTGGAAAAACGCAGAGGGGAAATCGAAAAAATCTTAACAGAACAGGGCGTGCTGACAGAGGATCTGTCTGAGAAGCTGGGCAATGCCATAACCCTGGCAGAGCTGGAGGACCTGTACCGCCCGTATCGGCCGAAGCGCAAAACCCGTGCTACCATTGCAAAGCAGAGAGGCCTGGAGCCCCTTGCCCAGTGGCTTCTTCTGAACCAGAACAAGGATAACCCGCAGAAAGAGGCGAGCCGGTATCTGGGGGAAGAAGTGCCTGACGAGGAAAGTGCCTTATCGGGCGCCAGGGACATTATCGCGGAGGTTGTCAGCGATGATGCCGATTTGAGAAAAGATCTGCGGGATCTGCTTATGCGGGAGTCCGTGCTGGAAAGCAAAGCAGCGAAGGAAGAGGACAGCGTATACCGGATGTACTATGATTTTCGGGAGCCTGTTTCCCGTATGGCGGCTCATAGAATCCTGGCAGTCAACCGGGGAGAGCGGGAGTCTTTTTTGAAGGTTACGCTGCAGGCGCCGGATGAGAAGGCGCTGAGGCGGATAAAAAACCACTACGTCCGCGGGCGCGGCGCCGCGGCAGCGGAGGTAGACGCAGCCTGCGAAGATGCCTGGTCCCGTCTTCTGTTCCCCTCTATGGAGCGGGAATTGCGGGGAGCGCTAACAGAACGGGCCAATGAAGGGGCTATTCAGGTTTTTTCCCAGAATCTGCACCAGCTGCTGATGCAGCCGCCGGTAAAAGGCAGGGTGATTCTGGGGGTGGATCCAGGCTATCGCACAGGATGTAAGCTGGCTGTGATAGACGAAAACGGCAAGGTGCTGGAGACGGGTGTGGGATACTTTACGCTCCCGGGCCAGGAAAAACAGAAAGAACAGGCGGGAAAACTGATTGTCCGCATGGCAAAGCAGCACCATGTCACCGCGATAGCCATTGGAAACGGAACTGCTTCCAGGGAGAGTGAGCAGTTCATTGTCACTTTATTGCCGCAGCTGCCGGGGACAGCCTATGCCATTGTCAGCGAGGCGGGTGCTTCGGTGTATTCAGCCAGTAAGCTGGCGGCGCAGGAATTTCCTGATTATGATGTATCTCTGCGCAGTGCGGTCTCTATTGCACGGAGACTGCAGGATCCCCTGGCAGAACTGGTAAAAATTGACCCCAAGGCCATTGGAGTGGGACAGTACCAGCATGATCTGAAGCAGAATGAACTGTCTCAGGCGCTGGACGGCGTGGTAGAGCAGTGCGTGAATAATGTGGGC
Organism: uncultured Oscillospiraceae bacterium; assembly: GCA_964523685.1. Classification (GTDB taxonomy): domain Bacteria; phylum Bacillota; class Clostridia; order Oscillospirales; family Oscillospiraceae; genus CAJOIG01. Next base: position 4,178 of record CAZGAM010000129.1, read on the forward strand.
GTGGAGGTCAGCACAGCCTCCGCGGAGCTGCTGAGCCGGGTGGCAGGCATCGGGCCCGCCCTGGCGCGTAATATTGTATCGTATCGGGAGGAGAACGGGATATCCTCCCGGGATGCCCTGAAGAAAGTGCCGAAACTGGGCCAGAAGGCTTTTGAGCAGTGCGCAGGTTTCCTTCGTGTGGCGGACAGCAAGAATCCGCTGGATGCTACCGGCGTACACCCGGAAAGTTACGAAAGTGCCGGGCAGCTGCTGCAGAAACTGGGTTTTGATGCAGGGGAGATCAAAAATGGCGGGGTACCGGAAATTGTTGACAAGGCCAGGCAGTATGGGCTGAAGAAACTGGCTGACGAGCTGCAGATCGGGCTGCCGACGCTCAATGATATTCTGTCGGAGCTTCGCAAGCCCGGCCGGGATCCGCGGGAAGAACTGCCCGCACCTGCCCTGCGTACCGATGTCCTGGAGATCAAAGACCTGAAGCCGGGGATGGAATTGACGGGAACCGTTCGGAACGTCATCGACTTTGGGGCTTTTGTGGATATCGGAGTGCACCAGGATGGACTGGTTCATATCTCCCGTATGTCCGATAAATTTGTGAAACACCCCTCGGATGTTGTGAAAGTGGGAGATGTGATTCAAGTCTGGGTGGTAGAGGTAGATCAGGACAAAAAACGTATTGCGCTCAGTATGGTTCCGGATAAGATCTGAAGAGGACAACGTTCAGCAGGAGGGATACACGCCCTGCCTCCGGGAAAAGAAAAGAGGGACTATGATTTCTGGGGCTTCGAAAGCACTCGGTCGGATTTTGGCAGGGTAGCAGGACAGGCCCCGAGCCGGGGAAAAGACGTGGAAAGATTGCCGTAGAAGACAAAATCGTGGAAATATACCCCGCAGAACAGGAAAACCGGCCAGCTGTATACCTGAATACTTTTGCAGGTGAGGGCAGCCGGGTATGGGAAAGTCTGCAGGAGGAGAGGTGCCCCGATTTTTCTCTTATAGCGGTCAGCCATCTGCAGTAGGACCACGACATGGCTTCCAGGGCTGTTCCGGGCCTGTCTGATCCACCCGGAGCCGATGATTATTTCCAGCTGCATGTTGCGAAAATCCTGCCTGCAAATGGCAGCGCGTTAGCGGCACGCGAGGCGTTAGACGTCCCGCCCCGCGTGGGGCGGGTGGGTTGAAATCCGTTTCTTCGGGAACACCCGTATGGATGGTGCTTGCCGGCGATTCTCCGGGTGAATCGTATGCTCTGTCCAGAGTCGCAAGTGTCTCCGGGTCTCTGTGGTTCCCCTGTTTCCGGGAATACGCTATGACCCACCGGCAGATGAATCCTCCTTTCCATCTCTATTTTTCCCCGGGCAGCCGGGAAGCCAGAAAAAAATACAAAGACGCAGAGTGTGCGGAAAAATACGGTAGAACGGGAAGCCCATGGAAAATACAGTGTTTCAGATCAATCCGGGCAATGCCTATAGAGAGCCGGTGAAAAGGACAGCCTCCGCCCTGCAGTGACTCTTGTCCCCTAAGACAGATGACCTCATCCGGGAGAGATTTCCAGCAGGATGAGGTCCTTTTGTAGAATTATGAAAAACAGCCTCACGGCAGAAAAGAGAAAGGATTTCGCGTTTAATCTATTAATTTTATGTAAATTGCCAAAAACGCTTAGAGTAATTGCTCTTTTCCTTGTGCAGTTTATATCAAAATTTCAGCACTAGTATTCCTTCGTTAGGATTTTGCGGAAAGCAGGGCGGGACAAACGAATCGAATGTGCTCAGGATAGTACTGCAGGTCTATGTATATGGTGCGGTTGTCTATTTCCGCCCACTGTGCCTGCGTAAAATGGGATTTTTGTAAAATGAAGGGCAGGGTAATCTTCTGTTGCTCTCCGGGTGCCAAATTGACAATCATATCCCGCATGTCCGGATTCAACTGATAGAAAAGGTCCATATCGAACTGATTTCCCCAGGCACCGGAGGAAAAGGAGACGTTGGAGATGTCAAACACATCCTTACCATCGCCTGTCTTGTCGATCGTAAAGTGGATGAATCCTGCGCGTACTTCTTCGGCACGGCTGTCTGCTTCGCCGGTGTAGATCTGAAAATCGGGGGCTCTTTCCTGGACGAGATTCAGGTTCCCCTCTTCCCAATTGTCAAAAGTGATTTCATAACTGCCAAGGTCCGCCGTTTCTCCATATGCGTACGTTTGGATTTCCGGGTTAGGATACTGCCGGTGCAATCGAACAGCTTTCACCCCGAGACAGCAAAAAATCAGGAGAACAAGCAGGAAGGGGAGGAAATATCGAAGAGTACGTTTTTTCATCAAAACTTTTGGCAGGATACCCCTTGTTCAGAAACGAGGGGAGGAATGCCCTGCGCTCTCCTTTTCTGATTTTTCTTTGGAAGCACTTGATGTTTCACTTGCTTTGTGCTATAATATGTTTAGTAAAAGCGAAGTGGTGCTGATGTTAGCCGTGACGGTGCCAGCGAAGATCCGGATCCGACCGGACGCGGACGCTGAGGCTGCCCTGTCAGCCACGATGACAGCATACCGGGATGCCTGCAATACAGTTTCGGAATATATCTTCCGGACAGGTGATT
>CAZGAM010000130.1:0-6765 GCA_964523685.1 uncultured Oscillospiraceae bacterium
GAGCAGGCTCCACAGGTTGTCGATGGTATCATAAATCTCGGAGTAGGTGAGATCTTCGCGGATGTCCTTCTCGATTGTCCCGCCATCCATCAGGACTTCAATTTCGTTCCTTGTCTTGTCGGATGCCTGTGAGACGAAACTCTTTATACACAGTAATTAGGTTTTTTAGGTATACAGCAAAAGAGTCCTCGAACGTCTAGAAGTCCATTGCAGTAGGGGTCCCCAATTGCTGGAACAGGTTCACCTGTTTGGGAGTCAGGTTTCTAATTTTCCACTGGCCACTGTCCTTTGCGATTTTACAAACATGGCATCCAACAGGCAGTCATAAATCGACATCCCCTTGACTTTTTTGCAAGCCTCGTCCATTTCACGATGAATGAGAGCGGAAACAAGCATGATGAAAGCCAGCCCCTGTAACTTATAATAGTTCTGTTGGCGTAAATCCTTATACCCTTCCTTATTTTTGAAGTAGTTGTAATAGGTCTCAATCGACCATCTTTTCTTGTAAAGGGTGTAAATTTCAGATGGGCGGTAAGCATCAAATAGACACCGTATAAAGGAAAATGAGGGAACTGCATATTCGAAGTACAAAGATGGGAGCCTCTCATTGTTTTAGGGCTGTTTCTGGACATGGTTACCAACCAGGATCTGCGCCATTTTTTTTGCAGAGCCTGGCTAGGAGGGATGTAGGCGTCAGAAACGGCCAGGCCACCAGCAGATTAATTTGCTGATTCCACCCTGTACCTTCAGTGAAAGTCACCGCATAGCATCGGATCTAACTAAGGCCGACATATGCACGGACTATGAAGCTGGGTATCGTCCATGAGGATACCTGCCTTTTCCATGCTGACCCAGTTCCGGTTTTGCCCAATACCGGAGGTCAGTTTTGCAAGCCATCCCAAAAGCTGTATTCAATTAGAAGCGGAGTTGCCTCCTGTGCCCTCGTTTAACGGTAGGACTTAGTGCAAAGCATATTTCACCTAGTTCGGCAACACTTTGGTACAATACGCCTCCCAAATTACCCGGGCGGCCCGTTGCGTCGGCAGATACTCCGGACAATGAACCGCATTGGTCCATAGAATCCGGTGCTGGAATCTGAGTACCTGGGCAAAGGTATTTGCAAGATCCGACACTTCTCCTGTAAAATCAATTCCATTGTCGATTCCGGGCGCAGAATCGACAGAAGGGTACACGAGGGCCTGGGTAGATGGTGCATCGGGGATACCGGCTATGGTCTCACAAGTATTATTTACCTCGCCATTCTTAGAATTGTTCGCTAGGGTGCATGAGGATCCCGAGCAGAGGGATCGGCAGATTCCGACACCTCTCCTGTAGCATTTGCATTGTTGACACCGGGTGAGGAATCGACAGATAGGGGTTCAACAGTCTGGGTAGATGAGGAAACAGTGTCTGCATGCTGGAGGCTGTCAATTACTGTACTCTCTCTGTTTTTGGCGTCACTTTCCAATTCACCCAGAACTGATCGGGGGAGAAAGGAATATTACAGTACTGAGCGATGAGCTCTTCGACAGAGATTTTATCAATAGGCTCGGCCTTTTCGCCTTTAGGAGGCTTTTTAGGGACGGCTTTGGTCAAATGGATATGGTCAGAGAGGTTGGGGTTCTCGGAGAGCCACAAGCGGTGGAGGAAATCATAAAAGGTGCCGACGCCGGGAGTATCATTGGGCTGAAAGCCGCTGATAACGGCGTAGATAGGCACACGCTTCAACAACAGGCAAGGTTGCCAGGTTATCCAGAAGCAACCCAGACAATGTTGCCATTCCCCGCAGTCAATTCACCTTCTGCTGACAACGAGTTAGTTTGTCGGAAAGTAGCCGAGCTAAGTTTGACGAGATACAAAGGTAGCATAGCCCCTTAACCTCCGCCGGGGCTCTACCCTAGATCCGGGGTTTACCGCTTTTGTTTCTACAGGAGCGATGTTTGGGTGACTGTGACTATTTGCATAGGAACTTATGTCAAATAGTTCCGGCTACAAGCCAGAATAACCCGCCATTTTTCGGACTTACTGAGTGGTCATACACTGCATACATACTATAGAAGCAGCTTTACGTTCAGTGCCCAGGATTGGCGAGTTTCGCCGAATCAAAATCAAGATCAATTACCGCCACAAGTAACCGCTTGCGGCGGTTTTTTTGTGTGCAGATTGGAAACAATATGCAAAATTGCATACAACACAGCATGAGGAGAGTCCAGGCTACCGTTGGGCATCTCGTCATTTTCCATACTTAAGGAGTGGTCAACAGCCGACTGGGAATGGTTGCTTTTCAAAACCTACTGGCATATAGTACAAAAGATGCTGTACCATTCGGGATATATTGCTGAAAATAGTTCTTTTCAAGAGCTCAACAAAAAGTTGGCACAGATTATGCACTAATTAAATGAATGGTGATTTATTCAAATTACTGAAAGGAAGAATACAAATGCGCGAAAATCTTCTGAAGAAAAGATTACAGGCGGGTGAAAGTGCCATTGGAACCTTTGTAAAGTTGACGGACCCCGCAGTCCCGGAACTTCTGGCGCTGGCCGGTTTTGATTTCTTCGTCTTGGATTCAGAGCATGTGGCAGTGGACCGGGAGCAGCTCACCAATATCGTCCGCGCCGCAGACGCGGCTGGCATTACTCCGCTGGTGCGGGTCCGGGAAAACCAGCAGGTAGAGATCCTGCAGAATCTGGATCTGGGCTATGCCGGCGTACAGGTGCCCAATGTGGATACTCCCCGGCAGGCTCGGGATCTGGTTTCTTATGTGAAGTACACTCCCTTGGGAGTCCGAGGCCTTTCTCCCAGTGTTCGCGCATGTGATTACGGAACCTGCGGCGTACAGGTATATATAAACAAGGCAAATGACAACACCATGATTGTCTCCCATTGCGAGACCCGGGAATGTGTGAAAAATCTAGACGAGATTCTTCAGGTTGAAGGCATTGATGTGATCTTCATCGGGCCCATGGACCTGTCCCAGTCTTACGGCGTACCGGGCAATACGGCGCATCCTGCTGTGCGGGACGCCATTGCTACGATTAAGGCAAAGACGCTCGCTTCCGGCAAGGCGGTTGGCACGGTTGCTGCCAATGCAGAGGCCGCCAAAAAACTCATCGCCGAGGGGATTCAGTACATTCTGCTGGCCTCTGACCAAGGCATGATTGTGCAGTGGGGCAAGAGCGCTATAGGAGCCATCAGGGGGTAGGGCGGATGCAGAAGGTTTTTTTGACAGAACACATTCACGAGGATGCTGTCGCTTACCTGAAAGAAAATTTTGCGGTGGTCCAGGGAACCTCCATCCAGGAGGAGGAAATCATTCGACAGGCCCAGGGCTGTGCCGCTCTTCTGATCCGATCCGCGAAGATAACCAGAAAAATCATGGATGCCCTTGACACCCTCCGTGTGGTCGCAAAGCACGGTATGGGCGTGGACAATATCGATGTGGACTATGCCACAGAGAAGGGAATTTTGGTGGTCAATGCCCCCTACTCCAATCTCAACGCCGTGGCGGAACATATCCTGATGCTGCTTCTATGCGCCAGCAAGCAGACAATACGGATGGACAAGCTGACCCGCCAGGGGCAGTTTGCACAGCGCAACACCTACAAGACGGTAGAACTGAAGGGTTCTACGGTGGGCATCATCGGGGTAGGAAAAATCTCCCGTCTGGTGATCAAAAAGCTGGCTGGTTTTGAGACGAATATCCTCGCCAGTGACCCGTATGTGACCCAGGCTGACGTAGCAGATCTGCCGGTGCGGATGGTTTCCTCGGAAGAAGTATACCGCACATCTGATTTTGTGATTGTGCACACCTCGCTGTTTCCCAGTACATATCACTTGGTGGGGGCAGAGCAGTTTGCCATGATGAAGCCCAGCGCCTACATCATTAATGCCTCCCGGGGCCCGGTCATTGACGAGCAGGCCATGATTGCGGCGCTCCAAAGCGGACAGATCGCCGGTGCTGGTCTGGATGTGTTTGAACAGGAACCTCCCGCGGCAGACAATCCTCTGTTTGCCATGGAAGAGGTGGTTCTCTCTCCCCATAATGCGGCGCTGTGTGACGGTGCCCTGCGGGCGATGGCCATGGACAGCGCTCAAGGTATTACAGAATATCTGACAGGCAAACCCGTCTCATACCCGGTCAACGGGGAAGTTCTCAAATAATTCAAAGGAGGTTCAAGGAATGTCCTACACAACTGTCTATCGTTTCCAGGATCTGGAGGGCTATGAGAGTGTCATCTCCAGGAACAATTCAGATATGACCTTTATGGGCTTCGGCAGGATCCTTCTCAAACCGGGAAAGAGCCTGACATATACTGTTACCGGACAGGAACAGGCCATTGTCTTGCAGCAGGGGGATATGACGTGCAGCGTGGACTATGATGGCGTGACGGCGATCCGCGAGGCGAAAGGGTTCCGGGGCAATGTGTACGATTACCTGCCCACAGCACTGTATGTGCCCCCCAGGGCGACGGTTCGTATTGCCACTGAAAAGGGAATGGAAGCCCGGGTGTACACTGCTTACTGTGATGAGGGCAATGCCCCGTATTTCTGCCCGCCGGAGAATATCGAGGAAGGAGAACCGGGGGAATACATCTACAAACGCAAATACCGCTTCATCTTCGGCCAGCCCGGCAAACACAACGACCATATTACCAAGTTGCTGATTGTGGGAGAAACCGTCTCGATTCCCGGAGGCTGGATTGGATTCCCGGCCCATCGCCACGATTATGAAACCGAGAAAGAGTGTGTTTTGGATGAGATTTTCTCTTTCCAGATGACCTCTGAGGGCACTGGAAAAGGCGGTGTCATGCAGCACGGCTATGATCTCAGCCAGGATATGACAAAAAAGCTGTGGGATGAGGTCAATGTGATTGAGCAGAACAACACCGCCATTGCCCTGCCCAAAGGATATCATACGACAGTAGCTCTTCCCGGAACCAGAGCCTACTTGCTGTGGGGATTGGCGGGGGAGACGAAAAAGTACAAAGTGCAGTTTGATGAGCGCTATTCTTGGCTGGAAGGCTGCCTGTACTGACTTGCAAGTATTCAAAATGGGAATGTGCGGATTATGAATCTAAAAGAAGAGATTCGCTGTGCCGATGTAGGGCAGGGCGAGCTAGCGGTCTGTTGGCTTGGACAGGCGGGCTTCCTGTTGAAGGATGGCGGGGGAAGACAAGTGGTGATCGATCCCTACCTGACCAACTGTGGCGAACGTATGCGAGGGTTTAAGCGATTGAGCGCTATGCTGCTGAGACCGGAAGAGCTGACACCCGAATATTATATCGTCACGCATCTGCATTTTGACCATTTTGACTACGACGCAATCCCGATATTGATCAGACGGCAGAATCCTCCCTTGTTTTTAGGGCCAGGCAGCTGCCAGAAGCAGCTGCTGAAAATGGGCCTGAGCCCGGACCGCTGCATCCGTTTGGACCGGGGTGAAACCTACTCGGACGAGTTCATCACTGTACAGGCTGTCACCGCTGATCACGGTACCATGGCACCAGACGCCATTGGGCTGCTGCTGGAAATGGGCGGGCACAGAATGTATTTTTCAGGCGATACCGCATTTCACGAGAGTATCTGCCGACAGGTCCGGGCGTTTGAGCCGGAGGTAGCGATGCTGTCTGTCAACGGTCGTTTCGGGAACCTGAACGCGGCAGAGGGAGCAAAAGCTGCCAAACTGTGCGGAGTCCGGTACGCGATTCCCTGCCACTGCTGGACATTTGCCGAGCACGGAGGTGGGGCATTGGATGAGTTCTGTGAGGCGCTGCACCAGGAAGATGGCTGTCTGCCGGTGTGTTTCCGCCAAGGGGAGATCCAAATCATTGACAGGGCCCGCTGTCTGCAGCGGGGAAAGGAGTATGCGTGATGAAGGCCATACGTTTTATGGCCCCTGAGCAGATTGAATATTCTGAAATACCCCAGCCGGAGGTCAAAGACAATGAGGTACTGGCGAAAATCGCCTACGCCGGTTTCTGCGCTACGGATATAGAGTTGCTCACCGGTGAGATGGTGCACATCAAAAACGGAAACACTAAGTATCCTATTATCCCCGGCCATGAATGGAGCGGCACCATTGTAGAGGTGGGTCGGAATGTAACCGGTCTGAAAGTGGGAGACCGTATCACCTCCGATGTGAGCCTGGGCTGCGGGGAATGTGACGAGTGCCGGAAGGGTCATTACAACCTGTGCCCCAACCGGGAAGTGATCGGCTCCTACCGGAATCGCCAGGGTACATTCGCCGAGTATGTGGCAGTTCCCCAGCGGCATGTATACAAAATCCCGGAAGAGTTGAGTATGGAGGAAGCAGCCTTGGCGGAGCCTGCCGCCACGGCGGCCTATGCGGTGAGCAAGGCAGCCATCCCGCCGGGGAGTCAGGTGTTAGTCATTGGAGACGGGCCTATCGGGCAGCTGGCTGCACAACTGGCGGGGATCGAAGGAGCAAGTAAAGTCATTATGGCAGGTAGTTGGGATGAAAAGTTGGCCATTGCCGCACAGTGCGGCGTCAGCGAAACCATCAACTACCATCGGGAAGACGTGGCAGCCAAAGCTCGGGAATTGACCGGCGGGGAAGGACCCGAGATCGTCCTGGAGACGTCCGGCAGCAACAGCGCCCTGGGCATGGCCGTGCAGGCGCTCAAACCTACCGGTCGCATTGTTGCGGTAAGCTGGTACAAAGGCTCAGCAGTAGAAGTGGCCATGAATACCCTCATTGCCAAGGATGCGGCTCTCATCGGTTCTTTGGCAAGCCCCAATAGT
>CAZGAM010000131.1:0-6719 GCA_964523685.1 uncultured Oscillospiraceae bacterium
GGGAAATTCCAGTCCCTTAGCCGCGTGTACGGTCATCAGGCGGACCTTATCTCCAGCCTCTTCCCGGTCCGAGCTGGTATACAGGGCGGTATGAATGATATAGTTTTCCAGGGTAGCCTCTTCCCCGCAGGTGGTCTCAAACTCATACACCGCCTGCTTTAGTTCCGCCAGATTATCCAGCCGCTCCTGGCTCCCCGCTGTGCGCAGTGCCATCTCATACCCGCTCTCATTCAATAGCCCGGCGAGCACTTCACTGACGGACCTTCCCGCATAGTCTGATGCGTATCTCTCTATCAGAGCCACAAAAGATTCCGCCCCGGTACCCTGAAACAGCTCATCCTCCAGATGCAGTACCAGCGCCTGGTAGAGGGAACAGCCGCTCTCCGCCGACGCCTGCTCCAAAAACTGCATACGCCGCTTCCCAATATTCCGTTTCGGACTGTTCACGACCCGGCGGAATGACAGGTCGTCTTTATAGACAATCATCCGCAGATAGGAGAGGGCGTCCTTAATCTCCAGGCGGTCGAAAAACTGCACCCCGCTGTAGATGGCATAGGGCACTTTCCGCCTCACCAGAACCTCCTCCAGAGCCCGGCTCACATAATGGGCCCGGTACAGCACGGTCATATCCCGAAAGGCGGTTCCCTGCTCGTGCAGCTGCTCCATCTGCGCGGCGATCCACTCCGCCTCCTCCCGGTTGTCCTTCGCATGGTGGCACAGCACGCTCTCGCCGGAGGGCAGCCGGGGCAGGAGATTCTTTTTTACCCGGTAGAGATTTTTCTCGATAAGACTAATTTTCCATCATCATGATGGTCTTCGTCCCGGGGAAATGGCTGTCAAACTCCAGAAGATACTTGACATCCGCCCCCCGCCAGGTGTAGATGGTCTGATCCGGATCGCCCACAATAAAAAGATTCCCATGGTAGGCGCACAGCTGCTCCATGAGCTCATACTGCAGACTGTCGATATCCTGGAACTCATCAATCATGATATAGGCCAGGCGCTTCTGCCACTTCAGGCGGATATCCTCCTGCTGGCGAAATATATGCAGCGTCACGATGATGAGATCGTTGTAATCCAGGCCAAAGCACTTTTTCTCCTGATAGAGATACCCGTAGAAAATGATATCTTTCACCGTCGATGCCGCCTCATACTACCGGTGCAGCACCACAAGATCCATATCCAGCATATACCGGAAGTAATCAGGCTTTTTGAAGAGCTTTTCGATCTCGATCATGTTTCGGGCATTGGCAAATGTCATATCCCGGAGCGTGAGGCCCCGCTCCTCGTAAATCAAGCCCAGCATGGCATCGATATCGGAATTGTCCAGTACAAGAAAACTGCTGGGATAACTCACCGCATAACTGTCCTCCTGCAGGACACTCACGCAGAAGCCATGAAATGTGTTAATGATACCGGTGTCATTATCCCCTGTGAGATTGTGGATCCGCTGGCGCATCTCCTTCGCGGCCTTGTTGGTAAAGGTCACACACAGGATATTCTCCGGCAGAATTCCCAGCTCATTGACCAGATAGGCGAACCGGTGGGTCAGCGCATTGGTTTTCCCGGAACCCGCACCGGCGATGACCCGTACAAACCCTTCTGTGCTGGTCACCGCCTCCCGCTGACTTGGATTGAGTGTGTACTCCACCGTCGTTCCCTCCTGAATTTGCGACCATCCCCTCCAGGATGCCCTCCCCTGGCTGGCCATTGTCCAGCGTCCCCCCTGTGCAGGAGCGCATCCGCTTCGTTTTCGCAGGACCCCAATTTTCTTGCATCCGGTTAATCGGCGTTTATATGCACCGGGTGGATGAGGTTTTCCTCTCCCTGCACCGCTGCCTGGCCGGAAGCCGGAGACGAGTATGGATTCCTCCTCGCCCCGCTTGCCCAGCATGACTTTGTATACGACCAGATCGAACCCTTCAAACGATATGATAGCATAGCACATGCACCCTTTCAAGTGTGCAAACTGCATAAACTCTTCTCGCCTGCCTTTTCCTAAAATAGGCAGATAAGACGAAAGTGCACACGCAAAAGGGTGTATTTTTCACTTTTCCAGGGAGGCTAAAAAGGAAGTTGCGCAGCCTGCGCCTACGGGGATGTTCCGCCCCATTCGGCAGAGATCTTCCGTACAGCGAAGCGAAGGCAGCGCAGCTCCCAAAAGGGGACAATAGATCGATTTTTCGTTTTTCCAGTACACCGTCTCTGCTGCCAGGAAGGACCGATGTCCCTCTTCCCCGGTGGAATTTTCAGGCACTTCCTCACACGCCGCCCGGCCGCCAGGATCGGGTTCCGTCTCGCCGCTTCGGCTCAAAAACGATGGGACTCTTCTTTTGGAGAGTTTCCTGCAGGATCTTTTCAAAAGCCGGTCGATCCGGCTTTCCACCCTCTCCGGTTTTTTTGGGGGCGGCTGGGGCGCCTGCCCTGTTTGCCGGTCCTTCTTTCCCGTCCGCTTCTTTACAAGAAAGGTCCGCTTCCTGAAAGGATCCCGGAAACTTAGGAAACAGAGGCAGGATCGGCCGAGTTGTTGTTCTTTCGAACCACACACCTCGCATTTCTTCCAGCCTTCTTGTTTTTTGCGTCCTCTGACGGTTTTTCAGCTCACTCGACCGCTTTCCACGGAGTAAACCTTCTCCGCGATGCGCATGGTAGATTTACGGTGAGACACAAGTACGACTGTTTTGTTTTCCCGCTCCTCGTTCAGAGATTTGAGAATGACTGCCTCACTCAGACTATCCAGATTGCTGGTCGGCTCATCCAGCAGCATCAACGGTGCATTATGCAGGAAGGCCTGGGCCAGACCCAGGCGCTGCCGTTCGCCGCCGGAGAGCGTATCGCCGAGTTCGCCTACGGGCGTATCGTACCCCTGGGGCAGGGACAGGATAAAGTCATGCACAGACGCTTTCCGGCAGGCGGCCTCCATCTCCTCCTGCGTCGCATCCAGTTTGGCTATACGCAGATTATTTCGGATACTGTCCTGGAACAAATGGGTCTGCTGGGTCATGTAGCTTTCCATATTCCGCAGATTATCCGTATTGATGTCCGATACATCGGTGCCAGACAGCCGGACAGAACCCTCCTGCACTTTCCAGAACCGCATGAAAAGTTTCAAAAGTGTGGATTTTCCACTCCCGCTTTTTCCCACAATCCCAATGATTTTTCCCTGTGGGATCTGGACAGAGACATCGGAAAGGACGGTTTCAGGGCCATAGGAGAAGGTAATATGCTCCGCTTCCGCGCCGGTAAACGCAATCACCGGTTTTCCCGTCACATCTTCCACCACCGGAACATCATCCAGAATATCAAGCACCCGATTCCCGGCGGCGAATGTGTTCTGCAGGGTACTGCCCAGAGCTGCCAGGGCGACGCTAGGACCAAAAGAAGAAAAGAGAGCTATGGTAGGAATCAGCACCCCGTCAAAGCCCACGATACCCTTCCGATACAGCCCTGTGGAGACAAAGAGCATAAGAAGGTCGAAGAGCAAAATGACCGTATTGGTCACGGCGGAATTCAGTCCGGCGTTTCGTTTCATCCGCCATTCGTCAGCTGACAGCGCATCTGTACGAGCATTCATCTCCTGCAGACGCTTCTGCCCCTGGCCATACTGCAGCGATTCGGAAAGGCCGCGCAGACTGTCCAGCACAAAGCCGGACAGGGCCCCGGAACCGTTTCGGAATTTCTCGCCGGAATCCCCGCTGACGCGGGAAACAATCAGCGGAATGACAATTCCCACGACCCCATAGGCGGCGAGGGCCAGAAGTCCCAAAGCCCAGTGGTACGAGCCGATAAACAGGCAGAGGACAACCGTGAACAGGACCGCTATCGCAATGGGAGATATGGTATGGGCGTAAAATACCTCCAGCAGTTCAATGTCCGAGGTGATGACAGAGATGAGGTCGCCCCGGTCGCGTCCCTCCAATTTGGCCGGGCAGAGTTTTCGCAGCGCGCGGAACACCTTATCCCGAATGATGGCAAGCAGCTTGAAAGCAATGAAATGGTTGCAGGACTGCTCCGCATACCGCAGCACCGCGCGCAATGCCGCCATGAGGCAGACCGCGGCAAAGATCCATCAGAGTGACTGAGGCGTATCAAAACCCAGAAGATTCAGCACGGCATATCCGCCCGAGATGGTAATAAAGGACGCGAAAAGGTTCCCAATGAGTCCCATGCAGATGGCCAGCACCATAAAACCGACCAGGGGCTTTACCAGAACGATCAGACGGGCCATCACTACAAAGCCGCTTCTCTTTTTCACTTTTCCGCACCGTCCTTTCCATAGTTTTCCAGTGTTTGCTGCGCGTTCCACAGGGCCGCATACTGACCGCCAGCCTGGAGCAGCTGCTCGTGGTTGCCGGATTCCGCCACGCGGCCATCCTCCAGCACATATATGTTGTCTGCATCTTTCACATTGGCGAGCCGGTGAGAGATACAAAGCACTGTTTTCGTCCTGGCCAGTGCATGGATTTCCCGCATGATGTCGTTTTCGCTCTCCACATCGATGTTGCTGGTTGCCTCGTCAAAGATATAGACCGGGCTGTTGTGCAGCAGTGCCCGGGCCAGAGCCAGGCGCTGGCACTGTCCCCCTGACAGGTTGCCGCCCCGCTCGGTGAGCGCGGTATCCAGGCCCTTTTCGCCGCGAAGGAAATCAGCTAGATTGGTTTTTTCCAGTACAGCCCAGAGCGCCTCGTCTGACGCTGCAGGATCCCCCATCAGCAGATTGTCCCGCACGGTGCCCTTAAAGAGGTAGCTCTGATGGTCAATATATGTTATACTTTTCGCCAGGCTCTCGGCAGACAGACCGGAAAGCTCCCTGCCTCCTATCGTGACCGAACCGGAATAGTCCCTGCACCGGCCTGTCAGAACCGACGCCAGGGTAGACTTGCCGCAGCCGCTCTCCCCTACGATCGCCGTAAAACTGCCTTTCGGGAATTTCAGGTTCACACCCTGGAGAATGGCCCTTCCCTCCTGGTAGGAAAAACGAAGGCCGTCGCAGGAAATGGAGCAGTCTTCCGGTACGGGCTCCGTTTTCTGTTCCGGTTCTGGAAGGTCGAGCAGGGCAAAAATCTTGTCACTGGCCGCCATGCCGTTCATGGCCACGTGAAAATAAGAGCCCAATTGCCGCATGGGAAGGAAGAAATCCGCCGCAAGCAGAATGATCAGCAGTGCACCTGCCAGGGAGACATGACCGGCACGAAACTGAGTTGCGGCAAGAATCACTCCTGCCGCAGCGCCGCCGTAGGCGACCAGATCCATGATGGTGATCGAGTTCAGCTGCATCGTCAGCACCTTCATGGTGATCTTGCGGAAATTTTCCGCCTCCCGGTTCATTTCTTCGTTTTTGAATTCATCCGCCTGATAGATCTTGAGAGTGGTCAGACCCTGCAGATTTTCCAGGAACGTATCGCCCAGCGCTGTGTACTGTCCCCAATATTTGGAGAGCAGCTTCTTGGCCCAGGTCTGCACGGCGGCGATCGAGATAGGGATCAGGGGTACACATATCAGCAATACGACCGCAGCCAGAACACTGGTGAAGCATAGATATACAAACAGTGTCAGTGGCGCCAGCATGGCATAGAAAAACTGAGGCAGGTAGGCGCCAAAGTACGTTTCCAGCTGGTCAACCCCTTCTACTGAGACCTGTACCACTTCCGAAGTCTTAACTTGTTCGTTGTAGGACGGTCCGAGACGAAGCAGTTTCGTGTAGATCTTCTCCCGCAGCGTCCGTTTGACCGCCTTGGACGAAAGGTAGCTCATACGGGTCGAGCCAGTCGTACAGAAAAAACGTACCAAAAGCGCAGCGCACGCCACCATCACAATTTGGATGATTTCTTGCTGTCCAGCTGATTTTTGAAACAACCTTTCCAAAAAATAAGCTAATGCGGTCATCAGCACTATATTGGAGATGAGAGTCAGCCATTGCAGGAGTACATTTCCAACGATATATTTTTTACTGTCCGGCACGATTCCAATGAGCCGTTTGTTGATCATCATGTTTGAAATCCCTCCTTTCCATACTCCGGCAAAACCATTTCACCGACTGGCAAAACAAGATAAGCAGGGTAGAGAAAAGAACTGCCATGCCAATATTTGCAATCATAACACATCACCAACCATCTTTAAGATCCCTTTGTGCAAGGCTCCGAGTGAAAGGAAAGGATCCGGTATCCTATCTCATTGATCACGGAGCGCAGTTCCTCTTCTTCAATATCGGCTTCCGCCAGGATCACGGTCTCCTTTTTCCGGAGAGACGTGGAAACCTTCTTCACCGGAAAAGCTCTGCGTATCGCGTCGTTTATGTGACTAGCGCACATACTGCACACCATTCCATCGACTTTTGCTGTGATACGATTCATTGAAGTTATCCCTACCCTTCCTGCCTGTCCACCCGCCTGAAACAATAAACAGAATTTCTGCTTAGATGGCAAATCCATGTGTTAGTTAGACAATACTAACTACAGGAAAAGTATATCAAAACATACCTTCTTTGTCAACCGAATAATGAGCGAAGTCCCAACTTTTTGTCCCTCTGAAAAGTACTAGACAAAAGCGTGATGCAAAAAAGCGCCTCGAGCAGCGACTGAAAGACCCCTTGTCAGGGCTGTTCCTCCTGCTCGAAGGCGCTCGTTGTGTCCATGTTCCTGTGCTTCCTGGGAGACGATGCCCTTATAAAGCTACCAGGCTCGGAAACCCACTCCTTTTGAGAGGTGGGAGGAGAGCCT
>CAZGAM010000132.1:0-471 GCA_964523685.1 uncultured Oscillospiraceae bacterium
TTCATAGCCGTAGCTGTCACCGTCCACCAGCTGTGCCAGAATGATGGCATCCGTGTGTCCCCGCAGGATATCCGCTGATATAGCCATGTGGTTGCACCTCCTCTCAGCCTGTCAGATACATCGTCTAACGAGGTAATTTACGGCATTATATTAGCATGAGATACTTCGCCTGTCAAGGTAATTTTGCAAATTTTCTATCGTCCTGACGGACAGGCGACCGGCACATTCCGGCCGTTTGCCTTTTTGCCAGCCATAGGACCGCAAAACGGTATGATTTCCCCGGGATGCGCTTTTGCCGCCGGCCGGAGAGAGCAGCTGCGCCTGCCCGCCTGTCCTGCCGTTTTGCGTACAGGCAATTGCCCCCCATCCTTTTCCAGGCTCTCACATCTAAGAACCTCCTGAACTTTAGTTCAGTGAGAGTAGTCAGTGACAAGTCGCATTCCACCGGTTCATCCCGCCTCTGCCGTGCCT
>CAZGAM010000132.1:481-6699 GCA_964523685.1 uncultured Oscillospiraceae bacterium
CCGGCCAATACGCGGCCGCTCCGTTTGCCGGGACCGGAGAGGCGGAATAGGGAAATATGCACCATAACCTGCCGGAGAAGAAAACCGGATGTCCTCCCGCGTCAGGGATGCCGGCCGCAGGCCGGCTTTGCCAAAAAACATGGGTAAGCATACCCTGTTTATATTTTGATCCATCAATAATTGAAGGAGGTCTACAATAAGAATGATTCACGCAAAGAAGTTGCTGGCGCTTGCGCTGGCGCTCGCTCTCTGCCTGGCTCTCGGCGCAAGCGCATTTGCCGAGGAAGGCGAAGCCGCGGCGACAATCGCCGGCAAGGAGTACGGCACCGACTATATCGAGCTGTACGAACAGTTTCCGGACGTGACCATCGATGAGGTCACGGAGGATGAAGCCACCGGCCTTGCCTATATTGAACGCGACGGCGTACAGTATGAGCTGGGCATGGACTTTCTGTCCATGGCCATGGTATACAACTGCACTGTGCCGGAAGGCGGCGTCTGGGAAACCGAGGACGACGTCTACGCCACATGGTGGAAGCTGTATATCCAGCGTTGGAACTACCTGATGCCGGAAGTTCCCCTGTACTCCAATGAGTACTATGATATTTACAACGCCCAGATCAAGGGTGTGGAAGAGCATCCCACCAACCCCTATTGGGACCCGGCCGCCGCGTTGATTGACTGGACCAGTGAGAAAGAGGACAATTCCATTTTCCTGGGCAATACCACAGAGCTGTCCGGACGGCTTCGCAGCAGTTCCTTCGGTGTGTCCTCCCCTGGTGCCAGCGATCTGAACATTGAAAACCTGATTACGGGTCTGGAGACCGTGGCCTCTACCAAAGAGGGCGGATATGAAGTGAACCCCACCGTGGTGGAGAACCTGGAGACCGTAGACAACGAAGACGGGTCCCGTACCTACATTATTCACCTCTATGACGACCTGAAGTTCTCCGACGGCAGTGCCATTACTGCCAAAAACTATCTGGTCAGCATCCTGGCGAACTGCGGCCCTGTAGCATTGCAGGCAGGCGGTACCGGTACCGGCGGACTGAACTTTGTGGGCTATGAGGCCTTCAATGCCTACGGAGGACCGGATGCCGGCGAGGCGGAAGCTCCGGCTGAGGAAGCTGCTGAAGAAGCTCCGGCAGAGGAAGAAACTGAAGAAGCCCCTGCTGAGGAAGAAGCTGCCGCGGAAGAAGAGGCTGCGGCGGAGGAAGAGGCGGCTCCGGCTGTAGAGCCCAGCAAGGTCTTTGCCGGTGTGCGCCTCATCGACGATCAGACATTTTCTCTTACGGTCGATGCTGAGTATCTGCCCTACTTCTATGCCATTACCTATGCCGGCGTCTCCCCTCAGCCGGTAGGACTGTGGCTGGGCGATGATGTGGACATTATGGACGACGGCGAGGGCGTTTATCTGTCCGACAGCTTCTATGAGAAGGATGGCGACAGCTACACCCACGCAGAAAATATCAGTAACGCCGTATGGGATCACAGCCAAGATTACCCCTACTCCGGACCCTATATGATCGATGAATGGAATGAGGCGGATCATTCTGTCACCCTGGTAAAGAACCCGGAGTTCAAGGGCAACTACGAAGGCACGGTACCTTCCATTGAAAAGGTCGTCTATAAGCGCATCATTTCCGAGACCCAGCTGGCTGATTTCCAGTCCGGCGGTGTGGATGTGCTGTCCGGCGTTACCGGCGGCGATGCTACCGATGAGGCAATCAAACTGGTGGAAGATAACCCGGATAAATATGTAATTACGCACTACAGCCGCGCCGGTTACGGCAAATTGGGCTTCCGCGGCGACCTGGGTCCTGCCCAGTTTACCGCCGTGCGTCAGGCGATTGCCTACTGCATGGACCGCGCTACTTTTGCCAAGGACTTCACCGGCGGCTATGGCGGCGTGACCGACGGCCCGTACTACACCGGCTCCTGGCAGTATGAGGCTGCCATGGCTGACGGCATGCTTCTCAATACCTACGACACCTCCGTGGACAAAGCCATTGAGGTGCTGGAGGCAGACGGCTGGGTATATAACGCAGACGGCTCCGACTACAGCGGAGAGGGTGTGCGCTATAAGAAGATCCCTGCAGCCGAGATGTACGATTACGACATCACCTACGCCTCGGTGGACGGTGCCTACACCGTGACCCAGGTGGGGGATGATTATTATATGCCGCTGGTGATCAACTGGTACGGCACGACCGATAACGATTTCACCGATTTGCTGGTCACCGGATTCATGGAGAACGACAATATCAAGGCCGCCGGCTTTGAGGTTCAGCAGACCCTGGGTGACTTCAACCCGATGCTGGACGAGCTCTACCAGGGAGCTATGGGCGTGAGCTACAGCGGAACACCTACCTACAATGCATTCAACTTTGCGACCGGCTTCAACACCGCCGCCTATGACTACAGCTGGAACTGGCGTCTGGATCCCTACTGGTTCGAGAACAATTCTGTCTGCTATGTTAAGGATATGGCCGATGTGTACTGGCTGAGCTGAACCCAATTGAAAACGATAATTTGACCCTGCGCCGCAGGTCAGGGGAAGGCCCTGACCTGCGGTTTCGTATTTCTTGAATATGCGCCGGCAGCCGCATGATTCCGTGCGCCGGGCATATTGCGGAAGAGAGGAGCGAATATGGGAAAATACGTTTTTAAGCGGATTGTTTATATGCTGGTAGTTCTGATTCTGCTGTCTTTTATCCTGTTCATGATCTACAGTCTTGTCCCGGCGAACCGGGCCTATACCGACGCCAACGCCGAGTTCAAGTCCCTGAAAAACTCTGTCCCCAAGGGACACGAGCAGGAATACTTTGACGCAATTTATCTGCGGTATCAGCGGGCATACGGAACGGATACCAACAATAAGGTGATTCGCTATCTGCGTTGGATCGGGCTGTATCCTCTGTACGATGGGAGCTATGACGGTCTTCTCCAGGGAAACTTGGGCTACTCCTATGAATATAAAAAACCGGTGATAGAAGTCGTGGCCCAGCCCATGATCAACACAATTAAACTCAACATTTACGCCACCATACTGGCGCTGGGGATTACCATTCCCCTGGGGATCCACTGTGCGGTCAAAAAGGGGACCAAATTTGACCAGGGGGTTCAGGTATTCACCATTATCGGCTACAGCCTGCCCACTTTTCTGATTGCAATCCTGTTTATCTGGATCTTCTGTTCCAAACTGCACATCTTCCCGCCCAGCGGTATGAAGACACCGGGATCCAGCTTTACAGGCTTTGCCAAATGGAAAGATGAGATGTACTACATGTGCCTGCCCCTCATTGTAGAGACATTTTGTTCTCTGGGCGGTATGACCCGCTATGTCCGGGCTTCCATGATCGAGGCACTGAGTATGGACTGCATTAAGACCGCCCGGGCCAAGGGACTGCGGGAGAAAGTGGTAATCTATTCCCACGCCTGGCGCAATGCTCTGATTCCCATTGTCACCCTGGTGGTAGGCTGGTTTTTGGGTATTTTCGGCGGATCCATTGTCATTGAAAACATCTTCGGCTGGAACGGCATGGGCCGGCTCATGTACCAGGGACTGGTGGTCGCGGATTATGATCTGGTCCTTCTGATGCAGATGTTCTACATTGCCACATCTCTGCTGGGCACGCTGGTCATCGACCTGATTTACGGGCTGGTTGACCCACGGGTCCGGGTGAATAAGTGAGAGGGGAGGCAGAAGACCATGAGTAAGAAACCGAAGAAAAACGCCTCCTGGCTGGGGCGTCTGTTCCGGGGCGGATCCAATACCGTGGCGGATGAGATGGACGCGGCCAGAGCCGCGGATGTAGAGGCCATCGTGAGCCCGGTACGCCAGGTCATCAACAACTTCCTGGAGAGAAAACTGGCGGTAGGCGCGCTGATTCTTCTGCTGTGCATGTTCCTCTTTGTCTTTATCGGTCCCCTGTTCATGCCGAAGTATAAAGACTCCTATACGGAGGTCACGCAGCAGAGCATGGCGCCGAATATGCACCTCATGAAAGTTCCGAAAGCACTTCGGGGCAATATCAAAATGATTGACAGCTACGGGTCATTTTCCGTAGGCCTTTCCAAGGACGGGAAAGTGTTTGTCTGGGGATCCACCAAAATAGGAACCACCGGCGTGAATGTGGCGGAGATACCCGAGGAGGTGCAGAACGCCAAAATCGCCATGGTGGCGGCGGGAATTGACCATATTGTCGCCATAGGAGAGGACGGAAAAGTCTACTGCTGGGGCTCCAATACCCTGGGCCAGTACGGCACCCAGGCTGAGGCGGAGGCAAGCGGCAAAGAAGTCAACCCCAACATCGCCTATATGCCCCAGGAACTGGTGGATGAGGGCGTGGACGTAGCGAATGTCAAAAAACTGACCTGCGGCTACCAGGCAAGCGCCATCGTCATGAATGACGGCACCTTTTATCTTTGGGGCAATAAACTGACCTACGCCAATATGGACCGGTATCTTGCCATGCCAACCATGGACGATATCGATTTTACACTCAACTATATTGTGGGCCTCACCTCCAAGCGCAACGCGGTCTATACCGGGTCCCGAGATTTGTATACGACCGTGCGTGCCAATGTGGGCGGGGCGGGTGTTCCTATTTCTGAGTACCTGGACGGGCGGAAAATTGAGTCCATCACCGCCACGAACACCAGTATGTGCCTTTTGCTGGAAGACGGCTCCGTCTGTTTCGCCGGAGATTTTGCCCTGGACGCGGTGAAGGTGCCGGAGCTGGCGGAGGGAGAGGTCTTCACCCAGATTGTGGGCGGGTCCTATCACTACTCCGGTCTGACCAATCAGGGCCATGTATATTCCTGGGGAAGTGACGCCCTCAACCAGTGCCAGGTGCCGGCCAAGGCCAATGGGGCAGCCCGACTGTTCTCCGGCTCTTTCCAAACGTATGCGGAAGATGCCCAGGGGGATCTGATCGCCAAATGGGGCCTGAAGGGATATCTGTTTGGAACAGACACCCGGGGGGCGGATATCTTCCAGCGCATCGTAAACGGCGGCCGTATGACCATGACCATTGGCGCGGTAGCGGTCATTATCTCCACGGTGATCGGCATCATCGTCGGATGCCTGTCCGGCTATTTTGGCGGGGCGGTGGATGTATTTCTGATGCGGGTGGCGGAAATTTTCTCCGCTATCCCTTTCCTGCCTTTCGCCATGATCCTCTCTGCGGTGATGAGCCACATGGTGCTGTCGGAGACCATGCGGATCTTCATCATTATGTGTATTCTGGGCGTTCTCTCCTGGCCCGGCCTGGCCCGCCTGGTGCGCGGTCAGATTCTGGTCGTGCGGGAGAGCGAGTACGTGGTAGCGGCCAAAGCCATGGGCGTGAAGGAGACCACCATCGCCTTTAAGCACATTCTGCCCAACGTGATGAGCGTCATCCTGGTCAGTCTGATGCTGGACTTCGGAACCTGTATGCTCACCGAGTCCTCGCTCAGTTATCTGGGTTTCGGCGTGGCTTATCCCCGGCCCACCTGGGGCAATATGCTCAACGGGGCCAACAACGAGACCATTATCAACGCCTACTGGTGGCAGTGGGTGTTCACCTCCATTTTCCTGGCGGTAACCACCATCTGCATCAATATCGTGGGCGACGCGCTGCGGGATGTGCTGGATCCCAAGTCCAGCGTGGAAAAGTGAGGAGGGAAGAAGATGCCGCTTTTGGAAGTCAATCACCTTCATACCTTCTTTAAAACAAAAAAGGGAATTGTGAAGGCGGTCAACGACATGTCCTATTCCCTGGAGCCGGGGAAGACCATAGGAATTGTGGGCGAGTCCGGTTCCGGCAAATCCGTATCGGCTATGAGCATCCTCCGGCTTTTGGATGAAAACGGCTATATCGACTCCGGCGAGATCCTCTTTGAGGGCACGGAACTGACCAAACTGTCCCGGGAGGAGATGTACCATATCCGGGGCAATGCCATCTCCGTCATCTTTCAGGAGCCCATGACCAGTTTGAACCCGGTGTTTACCGTGGACAGACAGCTGTGCGAGCCGTTCCGCATCCACCAGGGGCTGAGTAAAGCCAAGGCCCATGAGCAGGCGCTGCAGATGCTCTACGATGTGCAGATCCCCAATCCGGAATCCGTCATCCGCCAGTATCCCCACCAGCTCTCCGGCGGTCAGAGACAGAGAGTGATGATCGCCATGGCGCTGGCATGCCGGCCCAAGATCCTGATCGCGGATGAGCCCACCA
>CAZGAM010000133.1:0-6685 GCA_964523685.1 uncultured Oscillospiraceae bacterium
TATTTTGACAAGCTGGTGGAGGGAAAATTCTCCATATTAGACTCGGTCCGGGAAGTGGTCAACAACACGGGGATCCACGCAACCGTCAGCATCGGAGTAGGCCTGGACGGAGCCAGTTTGGAGGAGAGTTTCAATTTTGCTTCCTTGAGTCTGGAGATGGCGCTGTCCCGCGGCGGGGATCAAGCGGTGGTACGAAATCGGGTGAGCTTCGAGTTCTACGGTGGAAAAGCCACGGAAGTGGAGACTCGCACCAAGGTGAAAAGCCGTGTGGTAGCAACCGCTCTGAGCGCCTTTATCAAGGACGCATCCACGACCTATGTCATGGGTCACCGGTATGCGGATATGGACGCCCTGGGGGCGGCAGTGGGCATCTGTTGCATCGCCCGCTCATACGGGAAGCGGGCGAGGATTGTTATGGGCAGTGGTCCCAACGCTTGCACCGTGCTGATGGGAGAACTGAAAAAGAGCCGGGAATACGAGGATATCTTTGTTACACCGAAGGAGGCTATGCTTCAGGCCAACTCCCGGAGTCTGCTGGTTGTAGTAGATACCAACCGACCGGAACAGGTGGAGGATGAGGCTCTGCTCCAGAGCATCAATCGGCTGGTCATCATCGACCACCACCGGAGAGCTGCCTCCTATATTGACAGCGCAGCGCTTACTTTCCATGAGCCCTACGCCTCTTCCGCCTCCGAGCTGGTGGTGGAGCTGATGCAGGAGCTGGTAGAGAAGGAAAATATCAGCCATATAGAGGCCAACGCCCTGCTGGCGGGCATGGTGACGGATACGAAAAACTTTACCATCCGTACTGGGGAACGGACATTTGAGGCAGCTGCTTTTCTCCGTCGCATGGGGGCAGACACGGTGGCGGTCAAGCGCCTGTTCCAGAGTGACATGCCCCATACCGTGAGCCGGTATTCCATCTTGGAGAAGTCGGTGATTTACCGGAACAACATCTGTCTGGCGGTGATGGACCATGAAGTGGACAGAGTGGTGGCGGCCCAGGCGGCGGATGAGATGCTGAATATCTCGGATGTGGATGCCTCTGTGGTTCTCTATCCTACGGGGAACGATGTGTACCTGTCGGCGAGAAGTATTGGAAGCATGAATGTGCAGGTGATACTGGAAAAACTGGGCGGCGGCGGAAATCAGTCCGCGGCGGGGGCCCAGATGCATGGGGTGACCATCCAGCAGGCGGAAGCGCAGCTGAAGCAGGCGATTGATGAATACCTGGCGATATAGGAATTCTCCCCTTCCCCCGGAGCGGAGTATTTTATGATACGGAGAAAGGAGTCGTGCCCCGCGGTTTCCGAAAGGGAAAGGGCACCATGTAGAAGATGAAGGTTATCTTACAGCAGGATATCAAGGGGCAGGGGAAAAAAGGAGAGCTCAAGGAGGTATCGGACGGATACGGCCGCAACTATCTCCTTCCCCGGGGCCTGGCGGTGGAGGCGACAGCCGACAACCTCAACGCCATCAAGCAGAAAGAAAAAGCCCGCCAGCGGCAGATTGCCCTGGAGAAGGCCCAGGCCCAGGAAAACGCGGACAGGCTGAGCGGAGTGGTGGTCCATCTGAGAGCGAAGGCCGGTGCCGGGGGAAAACTCTTTGGCTCGGTCACCAGCCGGGATATCTCCGAGGCGCTGGCGGCGCAGCACGGCATAACCGTGGAGAAAAACCAGATTATCCAGGCGGAACCGATTAAGCAGTATGGAAGCTACCAGATAAAATGCCGGCTGGGCTATGAAATCACCGGTACCATCAATGTGATGGTGACCGAGGAGAAATAAGCGGCGGGAGCGGAGAATGGACGAACTGCTGACCCATCAGGCTCCGTATTCCGCGGAGGCGGAGCAGGCTGTTCTGGGCGCTATGCTGATTGATCCTTCCTGTATCCCGGATGTGGTCGGGAAGGTCAGAAGTACGGATTTTTATATCGATGTCAATCGGGAGATCTTTGAGACCATCTACTCCATGTTTACCCTTGGGCTGAAAATCGATCCGGTTACCGTACTGGATGAGATGAAATCCCGTCAGGTCTGGAGAGAGAACAGCAGTCAGTATCTGCTGGAGTTGATGGAGGTGACTCCCACAGCCGCCAATGTGCTGCAGTACTGCCAGATTGTCCGGGACAGGGCGCTGCTGCGGTCCCTGGGGGAGGCGGCTGAGGAGATTACGGCTCTTGTCTATTCGAACGGGCCGAAAAAAGATATGCCGGATCTGGTGCGGCCCCAGGATATTCTGGAGCTGGCGGAGCGGAAGATCTACGCCATACGCAAGGACAACTCCGGCGGCGGCCTTGTTCCCATGACCCAGGTTCTGATGGATGTGCTCAGCCAGATCTCGCTGGCGGCGGCGGGGGGAAGCCAGCTTCCAGGTGTTACCACCGGTCTGGTGGACCTGGACGAGTGCCTGCAGGGACTGGGACCGGGGAATCTGGTAGTCATTGCCTCCCGGCCCGGCATGGGCAAAACCAGTATCGGGCTGAATATTGCGGCGGCTGCGGCGAAAAGCACCGGCAAGATGGTGGCAATCTTCTCTCTGGAGATGAGCCGGCAGGAGCTGGTGATGCGCATGCTCTCCAGCGAGAGCCACATTGATCTGTATCAGCTTAACCAGGGAAGACTGAACGCCGATGAGTGGAAAAGACTGAATGACGCGGCCGGAATCCTTTCCACAGTGGATATTCGGGTAGACGACAATTCCACCATGACGGTGGCGGAATTGGCTGCCCAGTGCAGAAGAATAGACAATCTGGGACTGGTAGTGGTGGATTACCTCCAGCTGATGCAGAGCGCGGGCAGCGGCCACTCCTGGGCGGACGAGAGCCGAACCCAGGCGGTTTCGGACATCAGCCGCATGATGAAGATTACCGCCAAAGAACTGGGTGTTCCCTTTATCTGCATGAGCCAGTTGAACCGGGCCAATGAAGCGCGCAAAGACAAGCGGCCCATGCTCTCGGATATTCGGGAGTCCGGCGCTATTGAGCAGGACGCGGATGTAGTCATCGGTCTGCACCGGGAGGGCTATTACGACCAGGAGTACGAAGATCCCAACTCGGCAGAGGCAATTATCCTGAAGAACCGACACGGGAGGACAGGAACCGTATATCTGCGCTGGATCCCCGAGTATACTACCTATGTGAGCGATGAGCGCCGCCATGATGACTATGGATGAGACCATTCTGCCGAAAGAAGGGCTGATTGTCTGTGCCGTATCCGGCGGGCCGGATTCCATGTATCTGCTCTGCCGGCTGAGAGAAATGGGCTATTCGGTGGCGGCCGCCCACTTCCATCACGGTCTGCGGGGAGAAGAGGCAGACCGGGATGAAGCATTTGTCCGTACGTTCTGCCGGGAGCAGGGCATTGCCTGTGTCTGGGAGCGGGGGGATACCCGCTCATTTGCCGCCAGGCAGGGCCTGAGCGAGGAGGCAGCGGCCCGCATCCTCCGATACGACTTTCTGGAGCGGACGGCGGATCAGCTGCAGGGAGAGGTCATTGCCACGGCACACACGGCAGGGGACAATGCGGAGACGCTGCTTCTGCGACTCGCCCGGGGTACGGGTCTGCAGGGATTGGCAGGTATTCCCCCCGTCCGGGGCCGGATTGTGCGGCCCATGCTGCATGTGAGCCGGCAGGAAATAGAGGCGTACCTGGCGGAGCGGCAGATACCCTGTGTCCGGGACAGTTCCAATGAGACGGATCAGTATGCCCGCAACCGGGTACGGCACTACGCTGTTCCGGCTCTGGAGTCGGTGAACCCCGGCTTTGCGGCGGCGGCGGCGCGTACGGCAGAACTGGTCCGGGAAGATGAAGAATTTCTTCAGCGCCTGGCACGGGACTTTTTGAGCCGGTACGCCTCGGATCAGACTGTGGACGCCGGGGCCCTGCTCTCCCAGCCCTGGCCGATTGCCTCCCGGGCGGTACGGCTTCTGGCGGGGGAGAGCCTGAGCCGGGAGCATGTGCGGCAGGTGCTGTCGGCAGCCCGGACAGGGGGAGAGGCAGATCTGCCTGGAATGCGTGTCGCCTGTTCCGGGAATACCGTCTATTTCAATCCCCGCTTCGCATCGGTGATTCAGCCCAGAATTCTGGAAATTCCGGGAGAAATCGTGATAAAAGAGGCGGGATATCTGGTGCGATCGAAAAAAATATTCACTTTTCCCTGCGATGTTTACAAATCGTACAACACTTTTTTCTTCCAATGTGAGAAGATAAATGGTAATATTACTATTACAAGCCGGCAGCCGGGTGACAAGTTCCGGCCCCAGGGCCGGGGATGCACCAAAAAGCTGAAACAACTGTTTCAGGAGGCTGGCATACCCCCCTGGAAGAGAGCGGGAATTCCGGTTCTCCGGGACGAGAGGGGAATCCTGGCGGTTCCGGGTTGGCCGGCCGCGGAGCGTGTATGCGCCGGACAGGCGGACAGAGAACTTGTGGCGGTGGAAATACAGCCGCTTCCGGATGAGGGGGATATGGGTTATGCACCCTGATGTAGAGAAAATATTTGCCAGTGAAGAGGAATTAAAGCGGGTTGTAGCCCGTCTGGGCAGGGAAATTTCCAGAGACTACCAGGGGAAAAAACCGCTTTTTGTGGGAGTTCTGCGAGGCTGTTTTATATTCATGGGAGATCTGGTCCGTGCTTGTGATGTGGATTGTACCATTGATTTTATGGTGGTATCCAGCTACGGAGCGGGCACGACTTCTACCGGGGCGGTAAAGATTCTCAAGGATCTTACGGAGAATATCGAGAACCGTGATGTGCTTCTTGTGGAAGATATTCTGGACAGCGGCAACACTCTGAGTTACTTGCGAAAGTACATGTTGGCGCGAAAACCCCGGTCCATACGCATTGTCACGCTGTTGGACAAGCCGGATCGCCGGACAGCAGATATTAAGGCGGACTATGTTGGCTTTGTGATCCCGGATGCTTTTGTTGTTGGCTATGGTCTGGATTACAGAGAACAGTACCGAAACCTCCCCTATATTGGCGTTTTAAAACCGGAAATTTACTCTTGAGGTATGCAAATGGATAAAGTGCCTGGTAATAACAACGATAACAAGCCCCAGAAGCCTCAGAAACCCCAGAACGGCGGCCCCGGCAGACCGGGG
Organism: uncultured Oscillospiraceae bacterium; assembly: GCA_964523685.1. Lineage (GTDB taxonomy): Bacteria > Bacillota > Clostridia > Oscillospirales > Oscillospiraceae > CAJOIG01. Next base: position 5,106 of record CAZGAM010000133.1, read on the forward strand.
AATAAGCGGGCCCGGGATGTGGGCTTCTATGCTTTGGTGCTTGTGATTTTACTGGCGGCCATTTTCTCTATGACCGACAATGAACCCATTGTGGAACTGCCTTATTCCACCATTATCGATCTGTTTCAGGAAGAGAACGTGGAATCCTTTGAGGTATCCGGCAATGATCTCACCCTGACGCTGCGCAAACCCTATCAGGGGCAGACCGAGATTACCAGAACCCTCCGGGATGTGGGGATGTTCTATGAGGATCTGGGCGATCTCATTAAGCAGCAGAAGGAAGAGGGCATCCTCACCGAGTACGACTACAACGAGGGCTTTGTAGCGCCCTGGTGGCTGTCCTTCCTGCCGTATCTGATTATGATGGTGGTTCTGGGCGTGCTGTGGTACGTGATGATGAGCCGTGCCGCCGGTGGGGCCGGGGGGTTCGGCAAGGTCGCCAAAGCAAGGACCAAAGCCGGAAACGATAAGATGAAGAAAACTTTTGCCGACGTGGCGGGCTGTGAGGAGGAGAAGGAAGAGCTGCAGGAAATTGTGCAGTTCCTCAAAAACCCCTCATCCTATACCGCCATGGGGGCCAGGATTCCTAAGGGGGTGCTCCTGGTAGGACCTCCGGGAACAGGCAAAACGCTGATGGCCAAGGCGGTAGCCGGCGAGGCAGGGGTGCAGTTTTTGTCCATATCCGGTTCCGATTTTGTAGAGCTGTATGTGGGTGTCGGCGCCAGCCGTGTCCGGGATCTTTTTGACCAGGCAAAAAAAATCGCTCCGGCGATTATTTTCATCGATGAGATCGACGCGGTCGGCAGGCAGAGAGGCTCCGGCCTGGGCGGCGGCCACGATGAACGGGAACAGACCCTCAACCAGCTGCTGGTAGAGATGGATGGCTTTACCAACAACGAAGGCGTTATCGTCATGGCGGCGACAAACCGGGCGGATATCCTGGACAACGCGCTGCTCAGACCCGGCCGGTTTGACAGGCAGGTCTATATCGGACTTCCGGACGTGAAGGGCAGAGAGGAAATTCTGAAGGTCCATGCCAAAGATAAGCCCCTGGGAGATGATGTGAATCTCAATTCCATCGCCAGAGGTACGGCCGGCTTCTCCGGCGCCGATCTGGAGAATCTGCTCAATGAGGCGGCTCTGCTGGCGGTCCGGCGGAAAAGACGGTTCATTATCAATGTGGACATTGACGATGCCATATTGAAAGTGGCAATGGGACCGGAGAAGAAGAGCCGGGTCATCTCGGAAAAGGAGAGAAGACTGACGGCCTATCATGAGTCCGGCCATGCGGTGGCTGCCCGGTATCTGACACATGTGGATCCGGTACACTATATTACGATTATTCCCCGGGGACAGGCGGGCGGCTTTACGCTGATGCGGCCCAATGAGGATAAAAGCTTCCAGGCGAAGAGCGATATGTTTGAGGATATCGTGATGGCCCTGGGAGGCAGAACGGCAGAAAAAATGTTCCTGGATGATATTTCCACCGGCGCTTCCGGGGAAATCCAGAAGGCCACCAAGATCGCGAGAGCGATGGTCATGCAGTACGGTATGAGTGAGCGTCTGGGACCGATCAGCTA
>CAZGAM010000134.1:0-6643 GCA_964523685.1 uncultured Oscillospiraceae bacterium
CTCGGTTCTGTGGGAGGTCGGCTGGCCAATTAATGACCAGCCTCCTACCCGATTTTTTTTGTGATATTATGGGAATGACAGAGAAAACCGCTGCAGCCGTGGCGGGGCTTTCAACAGAGCTTCCAGGAAGAAGGCCGGCAGACTTTTCTGGAATCTCCGGTACTTTTGTTTGCGCGAACGGTCCGCACGCATCGGGAATGCAGCGGAGCGCGGAAAAGCACAAGTTCTGATTGCACCTGTCACAAAAAAGGGGGCTCAGACAGAGGCAAAGGCGTGCCATGTTCCGGCGAACACGTACCGTGAAGAGTACGCGTCATCCGAAGGGCCTGCAGAGTTCACGGGATGGATAAGAGCAGCAGAACCGGCCTTGGGCGCGGGAGAAAATAGGGGAGAACAGAGAATGGTTATCAGCGTATTGGCAGTGGGCGATGTCTGTGGCAAACCGGGACTGACAATCCTGGAAAAAAAGTTAAAAACGCTTCGCAAGGCGCGGGGGATTTCCTTTGTGGTGGTCAATGGAGAAAATGCCAACGTAGTAGGAGTTACGCCGGATCAGTGCAATCAGATTTTCAAAGCCGGTGCGGATGTGATTACCTTAGGCAATCATACCTGGGTGCGGTGGGAGCTGAAGCCCTATCTGGACGAAAACGATCGGGTGCTGCGTCCGCTGAACTATGCCCCGCAGTGCCCGGGAAGTGGGTACGGAATATACAGGACGCCTTTTGGAGACCTGTGTGTGATTAATCTGATGGGGAGATTTTCCCTGGATCCCAATACGGATAATCCTTTTGTGGAAGTAAATGTTCTTTTAAAAGAACTGGATCCTCTGCCGAAAATGATTGTGGTAGATATGCATGCGGAGGGAACCAGTGAGCGACAGGCTATGGGATATTATCTGGATGGGCGGGTAAGCGCCGTCTGGGGAACCCATACCCATGTGCAGACATCCGATGCCTGCATACTGCCCAAAGGAACCGGGTTCATCAGCGATCTGGGTATGACCGGCGCCAGCCACAGTGTGCTGGGGGTCGATGTTGACCAGTCCATTAACCGATTTCTGGGGGATCCGCCTACCCGGTACCGGTCGGGAGATGGAGAGGGGAAAATAGAGGGCTGTATTTTCGATATTGATACGGAAACCGGCTCCTGTGTGAAAGTGGAGGCCCTGCGTATTTTGTGATGAAGATCCTTCATGCCGCTGACTTGCACCTGGATTCCCCCTTTCAGGCTCTCGGCAGGGAAAAAGCCGCTTTGCGCAGAAGCGAACAGCGATTGCTGTTGTCCCGGATGGTCGAGCTGGCAAAGGAGGAAAAGGTGGATCTGGTGCTGTTCGCAGGGGACCTGCTGGACACAGATGTTCCCTATCCGGAGACCTCCCGACTCCTGGAATCGGTTCTCTCTGCGTTCGAGGTTCCGGTTTTCATTGCTCCCGGCAATCACGACTGGTACGGACCGCATTCTCCCTGGGCGCGCATGCATCTGAGCGGGAATGTACATATTTTTCAAACGGAAGAAATTCAATATGTGGATGTGCCGGAACAGAACGCACGGGTCTGGGGAAGCGCTTTTACGGGAAAATACCGCACAGCCCCTCTTGCGGGGTTTGAAGCGGAAAAGGCGGAGAACAGGCTGGATATCCTGCTGCTGCACGGAGAAGTTGGCGTTCCAGGTTCTCTCTATGGGGCCATATCAGAACAGGATATAGCCCGCTCCGGGATGGACTACATAGCCCTGGGGCACATTCATACCTGCAGCGGCCTGCGCCGGGCCGGCGAGACATATTACGCGTGGCCTGGCTGTCCGGAGGGCCGGGGCTTTGATGAAACCGGTGAAAAGGGCGTGCTTCTGGTGGAGATGGAAGTAGACAAATGCACAATCAACCGAAAAACCCTCGGCGGGCGCCGCTATGAAGTGCTGAACGTGAAGTGCACAAACAGCGAAAACCCGATCCAAACGATAGAAAGGGCCCTTGATCGGGACACGGAGAGAGACATATACCGTATTGTGCTGCGGGGAGAGCTGGACACCCCACCGGATACACTGGCTATTCGCAGTGCTCTGAACAGCCGCTTTTTCTCCCTGGAAATACAGGACAGAACAACGATCCAAAAGGATATCTGGCAGGAGCGGGAGGTAATGAGCCTGCGAGGTCTGTTCCTGGATGGCCTTTGGAAGCGGTATCAGGAAGCGGATGAGGCAGAGCGCACCGAAATTGAGATGGCAGTGCGGTTTGGTCTGCAGGCGCTGGAAGGGGGCGAGGAGCCTCCCCTGCCATAAAAACTGCGCAGTTCGTATTGCATCGATTCTGGGGAAAGGGGAAGTCGGCTGGAAGGCCGGCATGCTGTGCAGCCGGATGAAGATTAAAAAAATGACAGCCTGGTTTGGTGCCTTGGAGGGACAAACCATTGTCCTGGGCGGGGGACTGAATATTCTCAGTGCTCCCAATGAGAGCGGAAAATCCACCTGGTGTGCCTTTCTGCGTGCCATGCTTTACGGAATTGATACCGGGCAGCGGCCCAGACAGGGGCAGCAGCCGGATAAGGTAAAATATCAGCCATGGAGCGGTCATCAGATGTCTGGCAGCATGGATCTGGAAACCGGTTTTGGCCCAATCACCCTACGCCGGTGGACAGAGCGGCCGCATCAGCCCATGCAGGCTTTTTCAGCGACAGTCACCGGGACGGATCTGCCGGTGGAACTTTCCCCTTCCGAGGCGGGGCAGATTCTGACAGGCGTGAGCAGGGAGGTATTTGATCGCAGCGCCTTCGTTCACCAGTCGGATTTGGCTATCCGCAGCAGTCCGGATCTGGAGAAGAAAATGGCTTCCATTGTCTCGGCGGGGGATGAGGACCAATCCTACCCGGAGACAGAGAAACGTCTGCAGACATGGCTCCGCCATCGGTCCGAGCGGGGTGCTGCCGGCCAGGAAGCGGAAAAATTGAACCAGCTGCAGGAAGAGCTGCTGCAGTTGGAAGAGGCATCTGCAGAACTGGGAAGGCTGGAGCAGTCATTGGCAGAGGCAAAAACCAGGCAGGAAACACTGGTCCAGGCAATGGAACAGGCCCGGTCCAAAGCCCGGAAACAGGCATTGAAGGACCTGAATCAGTCCCGCTCTCTGGTGGCAAAAGCGGAGGAAAACGTGGCGTTTGCCAGAAACAGAGAAGAAGAGACAGCGCAGGCACTGAAGGAAACACCTTTTGGCTTTTCAGGCCCGGAAAGGGCAAGAAAACAGGCGAAAGAGGATCTGAAAAAAGCGCGTGAATTCAGGAGAGAAGCGGAGAAGCTTCCCGGCATCTGGCCGGCGGTGCTGGCGATGATTCTGGGCGGGCTGCTGGTTCTTCTGAATCTGAAGTTTTCTTGGACCCCCCTGCCGGTTGCGATTCTTCTTTATGGTGCTTTGGCTGCAGGACTGGTGCTGTGGAGAGTGCATATAGCCCGCAGGAGGGAACAGTTGTTTGCCGGCCGGGATGCTGTGCTGAGACAATATGATATTCACAGTTCTTCGCAGATGCGGGAACTGCTGGGAGAGTACGACAGCCTGTGGGAAGAGCACACGCAAGCGGAAGAAACCCTGTCCAGGGCGGAACAGGTCCTGTTGGAGGCCAGAGAGAAGCAGAAGCAGGCAGAAGAACCTATCCTCCAGGGACTGGATTTTGTCCATGGAGACAGTGATGCGGCCAAGATCTCCCAGGCGGCTGCCCAGATCCAGCGGGAGATAGAGCAGCTGAAAGAAAAAAGAGCGGTGGCGGAGGGGAGAGTGAAGACCATGGAAGATCCCCTGACACTCCGAACGGAAATTGCGGGGAGCCAGAGCCGCCTGGAGAGCCTTCAGGCGCAGGAAAAAGCACTGGAACTTGCCCTTCAAACCATGGCGGAAGCGGACAGCACGCTGCGGGAGAAGTTTTCCCCTTTGGTAGCGCAGAAAGCGGCTTCCATTTTTGCAGCCCTGACGGAAGGCCGATATGATGAAGTGACGCTGGACAGAGACTTATCTGCAAAAGCGCGCAGGACCGGCGCTGCGGTAGGCTATGATACAGATTACCTGTCTGCGGGTACCCGGGACCAGTTGTATCTGTCCATACGTCTGGCGGTCTGCGCCATGGCACTGCCGGAAGAGCCATCCTGTCCGCTGATTTTGGATGATGCCCTGGCTGCGTTTGATCAAAAACGAATGGAACGAACGTTGGATCTGCTGAAAAAAGTGGCGGAAAAACGGCAGGTGCTCCTCTTTAGCTGCCACAGTCGGGAGAAAGATTATTTTGCGGTGGATCCGGATGTTGCGATGGTAGAGGTAGGCCATGTCTGAATTTGTTGTCCCCTGTTTATTCGGCCTGGAGGGACCAACAGCCGTTCAGCTGCGCCGCATGGGGATCGAAAATGTGCGGGCGGAAAATGGCAGAGTCCGTTTTTCCGGCCATGCGGCGGACTGCGCCAGGGCTAATGTGCGCCTGCGCACCGGGGAGCGGGTCCTGCTGCAATTGGGTCAGTTTGAAGCAAAAACCTTTGAGGAGCTGTTTCAGGGCGTGAAGGTACTGCCTCTGTCTGACATACTTCCCAGAGACGCTCAATTTCCGGTGAAAGGCTACTGCCTGAATTCCACGCTCCATTCGGTGCCTGACTGCCAGAAAATTATCAAAAAGGCGGCGGCGGCTTCTCTGGGAGCAGCGTACCATATGAACTGGCTTCCGGAGACGGGGAGCCTTTACCAGATCCAGTTCTCCCTGATTCGGGACAGGGCAGAAATTTTTTTGGATACCACTGGGGCACCCCTGTTCAAAAGAGGCTACCGGCTGGAGCATGTGTCGGCCCCTCTCCGGGAGACCCTTGCCGCAGCGATGGTTGAATTTTCTCATTACCGGGGAAAAGATGGTTTTTGGGATCCGTTTTGCGGCAGTGGAACCCTGGCCATTGAAGCGGCGTTCGCGGCACGAAACCGGGCCCCGGGTCTTTTACGATCTTTCGCAGCACAGTCTTGGCCCAATATGCCAGACAAAGTGTGGAAACAGGCGGTGGAAGAGGCAAGAAGTCTGGAATCCAGTGGACCCTATCACATTTTTGCTTCGGATATCGATCCGAAGGCAGTGGAAATGGCCCGGGGGAATGCCCGCAGGGCAGGCGTGGAGAGGGATATTACCTTTTTCACGGCCGATGCCTGCACGGCAACCGCTCCGTGGGAACGAGGAGTCATTGTATGCAATCCGCCCTACGGAGAGCGAATGATGGACAGACAGCAGGCGCATGAACTGTATCAGCGGATGGGTGCTGCGCGGGGAAAAACCGCTCAATGGCAGAAATTCATTCTCTCAGCTGACCCGGATTTTGAGAAATTTTACGGTTTTTCCGCGGAAAAAAGGCGTAAGTTATATAACGGAATGATATTATGTCATCTTTTTGTGTATAAGTGACAAAAAAAATAAAAAACTTTGTGCAATTTGCCAATTGAAGGAATGGCCAAAGAGGATTAATATTTACAGTGTTAGCACTCAGGGACAACGAGTGCTAACAACAAAACAGTTTGATATACTTTCAGGAGGTTTTTATAAAATGACTCTGAAACCGTTGGCTGATAAGGTTGTCCTCAAGCGCCTTGAGGCTGAAGAAAAGACAAAGAGCGGTATTTACCTTGCCGCGTCCGCACAGGAAAAGCCTGAAATCTTTGAGGTGGTGGCAGTTGGCCCCGGCGGCATGATTGATGGCAATGAGGTAAAGATGGAAGTGAAGGCCGGCGATCGGATCCTCACTGGAAAGTACAGTGGTACCACAGTGAAAGTGGACAGCGAAGAATATACCATTGTGCGTCAGAATGACATTCTGGCAATTCTGCAGTAAAATAGGAGGTGTTTTGTCATGGCAAAGCAGATTATCTATGGAGAAGAGGCACGTGCTGCTCTTCAGCGCGGCGTGGACCAGCTGGCAGATACCGTTAAGATCACCATTGGACCGAAGGGCCGCAATGTAGTGCTTGATAAGAAATATGGTTCTCCCCTTATTACCAATGACGGTGTTACCATTGCGAAGGAAATCGAATTGGATGACCCCTTCGAAAATATGGGTGCCCAGATGATTAAAGAAGTCTCTACGAAGACCAACGATGTGGCCGGTGATGGTACTACCACAGCGACGATTCTGGCACAGAATATTATTAAGGAAGGCCTGAAGAACCTGGCAGCCGGAGCGAACCCCATGGTTATGAAGCGCGGCATAGCCAAAGCTTCTGAGGCGGCTGTAAAGGCTATCAAGGAGAATTCCCAGCCTGTTTCCGGTACCGGCGACATCACTCGTGTCGGCACAGTTTCCTCCGGCGATGAGACCATTGGCAAGCTGATTGCTGAGGCTATGGAGAAGGTCAGCCAGAACGGCGTGATTACAGTGGAAGAGTCCAAGACTGCAGACACCTATTCGGAAGTAGTAGAAGGCATGCAGTTTGACCGGGGCTACATCACTCCTTATATGGCCACGGATAATGAGAAGATGGAAGCGGTTCTGGATGATCCATGCATCTTTATTACAGACAAGAAGATTTCCAATATCCAGGACATCCTGCCGTGCCTGGAGCAGGTAGTGCAGGCTGGCAAGAAGCTTCTCATCATAGCCGAAGATGTGGAAGGCGAGGCTCTGGCGACCATTATCCTGAATAAGTTGC